>JBGPJS010000006.1:0-25473 GCA_041485505.1 Gemmatimonadota bacterium
CTCGCAATGAAAATGAAATGTCATTCCCGGGCCCCGCCCTCACGGGCGGGGCTCCACGATAGGCGCGGGCCTTCGGCCCGCGGGAACTCCGAGACCACCTAGCCCCCCCCCAAAACATGCCGGACCACTGCACCCAGGGCTGAAGCCCGCTTAAAGGACTCCCTGCGGTCGCCGGCTCGGCCGCTGTCGCTGAAGCGACGGCATCCAACCTTCCGCCGACTCTGGGTGCGGCTCCTGCACGGTCACTTCAGTGACAGATGCCGAGCCTCGGCTTCAGCCGAGGGTTGGGAGAGGCCTCTCACAACACGCCCAGCCCCCCCAGCACCACCAGCACCACCGCAATCGGAATCAGATACCGGACGAACGGCCGCCAGGCATCGAACACCCGCACCCGCTTGGCTCCGACGTTGGTCTCCCGCTGAAAACCCTCGAATCCCCAGGCCCAGCCGGCGTACAGCGCCATCAACAGCGCCCCGAGCCCCAGGAAGATGTTGCTGGAGACGAAGTCGATCAGCCCGAAGAGGTTGAGGCCGAACAGGTGCACCTCGGACCAGGGCCCGAACGAGAGCGCCGAGGGGATCCCAGCGAGAAACAGGAGCCCCAGGACCAGCCAGACGGCCCGATTCCGCCCGAGCTTGAAGGAGTCCATCGCCGAGGCGGTCAGCGCCTCCAGCAGCCCGATGGACGCGGTGAAGCCCGCCAGGAACACCAGGAAGAAGAAGAGTCCGCCCAGGATGCTGCCGCCCGGGAGGACGGCGAACAGGCTGGCCATGGTGACGAAGAGGAGCCCCGGTCCCACGTTGGGCTCAAGGCCGAAGGCAAAGAGCGCCGGGAACATCACCATGCCGCTCAGGAACGAGGCGAAGGCAACCGACGCCGTTACCACTGCCGCACCACCCGGTACATCGCTCTCGGTCGGGTGCAAATAGCTGCCATACACGAAGGAACCGGCCATGCCGATGCCGAGCGAATAGAACACCTGGCCCAGCGCGGCAAGAACGGTCCCGGCATCGAGTTTCGAGAAATCCGGCCACAAGTACCAGCGGACCCCGGCCATGGCGCCCGGCAGGGTCAGCCCGCCGATCGCCAATAAGACCAGAAAGAAGAAACGGAACGGGAGCACCAATCGGTTGGCCCGCTCGATGCCTTTCTGCACTCCTCGGGTGACGACCAGGCCCAGGAGCATGATCTGCAGCGCGGTGTAGCTCAGCACCGGACCCGGGGCCGAGATGAATCCGCCATACGCCTGCTCGACCTGGGCGCGAGTGGACCCGGCGATCTGGCCGGCCCCGATCTTGACCATATAGGCGATGACCCACCCCATGATCACCTGAGCGTACGAGAGGATCATGAACGCCGAGAGGACGCCGAGCCAGCCGATCAACACCCAGGGGCTCCCGGCGCGGGTAAGCTTCCGCATCCCGGGAATCGGCCCCAGTTGGCTCTTCCGGCCGAGGCTGATCTCGGCGGTGTAGAGCGGGATGCCGATCAGCACCGCCAGTGCCAGGTAGAGCAGCAGGAACACCCCGCCGCCATGCATGCCGACCAGGTAGGGAAATCGCCAGACGCTCCCCGGCCCGATGGCGAAGCCGGCCAGCGCGACCAGGAAGCCGAAGCGGCTGCTCCAACTTTCACGAGTCATGGGTCTCTTGAATGCCATTAGCCGTTAGCCGTTAGCCATTAGCCTCCAGCCGATGACTCGCTCAACGGTCAATGGCTGGCGGCCAAGAGCTAACGGCTAACGACTAACGACTAAGAGCTAACGGCTAACAGCTAACGACTAACAGCTAATAGCTAACGGCTACCACCACTCAATTCCCCGCTTCCGGCGTACACCCGGACGCGGGCAGCGTGGCGCGAGCCAGGCACTCGTTGGTCGGGAATGGCATCTTGCTGAACCGCACCGTGGGCCCAAGTGCCGACGGATCCTGGGGCAGGTCGGTAAGCAGCCGGCCGAAGCGCCGGGTGTCGATCCAGCGGTGCCCGCCCTCGAAGAGCAGCGAATAGCGCCGGTTGTACAGCAGTTCGTCCGTGAGCGCCGGCGCCGTCACCGGGCCAGCGTACGGAGCCAGCCCCCCTGATTTCACCCGGACCTCGTCCAGGAACGTCACCGCAGTGCCGAGGTTACCGAGGCCGAGTTCAGCTTCGGCCCGAATCAGGATCAGCTCCTCGTTCCGGATGATCGGAATCGGCGCGGAGAGGCTGTTGTACATCGTGAAGAAGTACTTGGACGAGAGGTTCTGCACGGTCTTGGGAGTGGGGAACGAATCCACCTTCTGCAACCGGTTGTCCGGCGCCCCGCCCGCCTTGAGCTGGGCGTCGGTCACCAGGGAGGGGTGGGCGTATATCTTGACCCCCGAAGGGTCGTTGAGCCCGTTGGTTACATCACCCGAGATGGTGCCATAGGTGTGGTAGACGCCGCGAGTGAACGCCTGGGTGGTATCCATGAACGAGCCGGCCAGAGCGGCGATCGCGCCGGTGTAGTCGTTCTGGTAGATCGCCACCCGGGCCCGGAGCCCGCGGTTGTAGGTCAGGAACGTCGCCGGCGTATTGAAGCCGGTGTAGCCCGAACTCAGGGGGAATGGGAAGCTGGCTCCGCCGGCCTGCAAGTGGGTCTGGGCCGAATCGAGCAGGCTGTCGATATGGTTGAGGACCACGGCCTTGGCGGCGATTGGCGCCACCGGCCCAGTCGGATCGATATCCACATCGATGGGGATCCCGTTGGCGTCCCGGGTATTGATGAGTTCCAGGAACTCCAGCGCCTGAATCGTCTGGGCGTATCCGGTGGTCGCTTCCTTCTCCGCGGCGGATAGACCAGCGGTCGAGGTTGGGTCCGTCAGGATCTTGTTCACCCCATGGAGCAGCGCATTGGCGTTCCGGATGTTGGCGTACGGCAGCGCGAACAGGTTGGCGCCGAAGGCGGGGCTGCCGCCGTCGAGCGGGCCGATCAGGAGTTCAGTCACGTTGCGGGGATCGGCCGTGTCGAAGTTGTAGGCCTCCCGCCCGAACACCGCGAGCATCATCACGTAACCGTTACTGGAACCGTATCCGCCGGGTCCACCCCGGCCCCCAACCAGGAGCCCGGTCGCGGCATTGGCGATGGCGACCCGGGTGGGATTGGTTTCGAGACTCTCGATCCCGGGGTTATTCAAGTCGGGCACGTCCAGGGAGTTGCAGCTCCACAGCAGCAGGAGCCCCAGGACCGCCGGCACCCGTCGAATCGTTGTCATGGCTCTAGGCCTCGTTAGCAGCGTCATGGTCAGAACCCCAGGTCGACGCCGAAGAAGAAGCTCCGGCTGGGTGGGAAGGGGGCCACATCGATGTTCCGTCCGACCGGCCGGTTGCCGAAGTTGCTGACCTCGGGATCCAGCCCGGTGTAGGGAGTGGACGTGAACAGGTTGCGACCGCTCAGGCTGAGGCGCACGAAACGCCCGCCCCGGAGCAGGCTGTGAACGACTGACGCGGGGAGATCCCAGGAGATGGTCACCTCGCGAAGCTTCAGGAACGAAGCGCTCTCGACGTAGTTCTTCGACACCGACCCGAAACCCGCCAGCCGGTGCTGGCCCACCGTCTGGGCGGAACCGGGGATGGAGTCTCCATAATCCGCCGTCACCTGGCCGAAGTCGGAGAGCAGCTTGGTCAGGTTGAGGATGCTGCTGCCATGCTGCCAGTCGAGCAGGAAGTGTAGCGTAAAGGCGTGGAAAGTGATGTCGTTGGTGAATGACATCCGGAAGTCCGGATTGGCATCGCCGACGATGGCCTCATGCACCGTGCCGCCGGTGGTGTCGTTCCCGATTAGCGCCGTCGGGGACTGGCCCACCTTGTACTTGAAGGTGCCGATCGAGGTGCCGAATCCGTCGCCGTTGAATTCCGGCACGCTGAGCTCGGTGATCTTGCTTCGGTTGGACGAGAAGGTGGTCCGGAATTGCCAGCTCAGGTTCCGCCGCTGGATGGGAAGGATGCCGAGGGCAACCTCCACCCCGCGGGTCCGCATCTTCCCGCCGTTCAGAAACTCCTGGATCAGGCCGGTCGACTGGGCCAGATTCCGGGGCACCAGCAGGTCACTGATGTTCTTCTGGAAGACCGTAAACTGCAACGTCGCGTTGTTGTTCCACAGGTTGGCGTCGAAGCCGCCCTCGATTTCCTTCTCCCGCTCGGGGCGCAAGTCCGGGGCTCCCGTGCTGCCTGCGGTAACGAGGGTGGGCAGACCTTCGATGTTGTTGGTGGCGGCGAGCGGCGTGAAGAGCTGGCCGTAGATGGGCTCGTTACCCGATTCGCCGAAAGCCGCCCGGACCTTGAACTCGGCAATGAAGCCCGAGGGCCGCAGGAAGCGGTAGGATCCCGCCAATTTGGGGAACCAGTAGAGCTTCTTCGAGTCGGCATTCAGGCTGCTCTGGTCCGCCCGGAGACCCGCGGTGAGCAGCAGCTTCTCGGCGTCGGCCAGAAACTCGAACTGGCCGAAGTAGCCGACCGCCTTGATCAGGGAGTGCAGCTCCTTCGCGTCCTTTACGGTGGCCGCGTCAATGTTGGACTGTCCCCCGATCAGGTTCTGCCCGATGAGCCGTGAGATATCCAGCTTCCGTCTGGTATATTGGATCCCCGCGGAAGACGTCAAGGTGAAGGTCTTGCTGGTGGGGGTGTAGGTGTGGACCAGGTTTTCACCCAGGTTGACGTCCAGATTATTGCTGTTGCTGAGCAACGCCGCGCCCTGTAGAGGCTTGCCGCTATAAAACTGAAGTTCGGGCGGGAAGAAGAGAGCGTTCTGCTGGGTGAAGAAGTCGGCTCCACCCTCCGAAATGAAGCGCAGGTAGTTCCGGTCGTCCTGCCAGGCGTCGATCGACACCCGGCTACTGCTGGTGAACCGGTACACGTCCTCGTTGTTCTTCATCAGCGCCGCGGTCTGCAGCGGATTGCTGGGATTGAACGGAGCGGCGCTCGGGAACGTTCCATCCGCCTTCCGCGACAGGTCCACGAAGCTCGGGATGAATGCCAGTGAGAAGATGAAACTGGTGTTGGTGTTGTCGTTGTTGGTCAGGCCCCGCTGGGCCAGGGTGTGGAGCACATTGTTGTTGAATTTGACGTTGACCCGCCTGCCAAGCCGCTGGTCCAAATTCAGACGCACCCCCTGCCGCTTGAACCCGGTGTTGGCGATGATGCCGTCGTCGTGCTTGATGGTGCCCGAAGCGAAATAGCTGGTGTTATCATCACCGCCACTGACGCTCGCCTGGGTCTCGCTCGAGAGTCCTTTATGGTTCGAAAGCGTGGCCTCGTTGTCGAAGAAGGGCTGCGCACCATTGGCAAAAAGCGGCGCCACGATGGCTTGATTCGACGCAAACGCCGCCACCGCCGAGGTGGAGTCGAAGCGCCGCTCGCCCAGCTTGTTGGACAGCTCGGAGAATCCGAACCGCTGGGTCATGTTGAACTGGGCCGGACCCGGACGGCCCCGCTTGGTCGTAATGATGACCACGCCGTTGGACGCGCGACCGCCATAAATGGCCGAGGCCGAGGCGCCTTTCAGGATCTCGATGTTCTCGATGTCGTTGGGGTTGAGATCCGCGATCCGGTTGACCTGGGCGTCCTGGTTGAGCGAAGGGTTGGAACCGCCCGACGCCTGGGTCACAACGTTCTGGTTGGAAGGGATCGCCACGTCGCTCATGATGACGCCATCCACCACGTACAGCGGCTCGGCGGTCGCATTGATCGAGGTGATGCCCCGAAGCCTCAGCTGCACCCCACCGCCGGGCGCACCAGAGTTGGTCTGGATGTCGGCACCCGCCACCTTGCCCTGCAGCTGCTGCTCGATGCTGGCCGTGGGGACGATGCCGATGTCCTCCGAGCTCACCGTGGCCACCGCGTTGGCCAGGTTCCGGCGCTCAACCGAGGTGGCCTGGCCGGTGACCACGATCTCCTCGAGTTTGAGGATGTCGCGTACCAGCGCCACAGTCACGGTATTCTCGCCCGCGTCGACGGTCACCTGCCGGCGTTTGTACCCCACCAGGCGCACCTCCAGCCGGACCTCGCCGTCGGGTGCGTCAGGCATGGCAAACTTGCCGTTGTCCTTGGCGTACGCGAAGACTCGCGTACCCACGATTGTGATAACCGCACCGGAAAGCGGCTGACCGAGGGCCGAGTCGGTGACGGTGCCGCTGATCAGGCGTCCCTGGGCGGACGCCTGTCCTCCCAAGGTGCCTAGCATCAACGCGGCGATCAGACCCCATCTGTACTTCATGCTCCCCCCTTTGTTCCGGGAATCGATAAGAAACACCAGCAACGACCACTGGCGCCGGAGCGCCAGCCCTGGACAGATGCTGTATTTGGGATCGCCGTGCCTTGGGCACGACCGGATTCGTTGCGACTGGAGAGACCGGAAGGTGGTTGGCCCACCCCCGCTGCCAAAGCCGTAATACGGTCTGGCAAGAGAGTTGTCAAGCAGCGTTTGAATATGCACCACCCCCTCCCACCCCTCCTGAACCACGTCGACCCCTCCCCCGGCCCCTCCCTCTACGGGGGAGAGGGGTGACTTCGCGTTTTTCGCTCTTTCGTGTTTTCGCGATTGCTGGTGGGGAGGGGCGGTCACGGAGAAGAGGTCGAGTCCGTCGACCCCTCCCCCGGCCCCTCCCCGTACCGGGGAGGGGGGCGGGTTCGCGTTTTCGCTCTTTCGTGGTTTCGCGATTGCTTCTGGGGAAGGGTGGCCACGGAGGGCAAACCAAGAGCAGTGCCGCGAGCGATCAGACCTGGAACCAGTCGGCGATCTCCGCGACCCCGACCGGACGCGCGTCATCGATGAGCCCCACCCCGTGGGCGGCCAGACCGAGAACCTCCGTGGGGCCGATTCCCTGCTCTCGCAGCTCCCGGATCGCGGTATCGCGATTGGCCTTGCTGAGCTTCTCTCCCGAGGGCTTCAGAATGAGAGGGTGGTGGAACCACTGCGCCGCTTCCACTCGACCCAGCATCGCGGCAAGCTGGATCTGGCGGCCAGTCGAAGGCAGGAGGTCCTCACCGCGAATGACCAGATCCACCCCCTGCCGAAAATCATCCACAGTGACCGCGAACTGATAGGTCCAGTTTCCCAATCGGTCGCGGATCAGGAGATCGCCACATTGCTCCGAAGGACACTGCACCTGATCGCCGAGCCGGCCGTCGGTGAAGTGGACTTCTCGAGGCGGGAGCACCACGCGGAGCCCGCGGCCCGGACCCGCTTCGAGGCCGCGGTTTCGGCAACGCCCAGGGTACCGCGTTTCGACGGGTTCTTCGGGTTCCCCCTCTCCGGGACGGAGAGGGGGCGAGGGGGTGAGGTCCCGCCGCGAACAGTCGCACCCATACACCTGCTGGCGAGCGCCGAGCTCCTCCAGTGCGGCCAGGTAGACCTCTCCCCGATCGCTCTGGCGAAAGTCACTGGGGCCAGCCCGGAGCCGAGCGATGCTACCCAGGTCCGGGGTAAACCCCAACCAATCCAGATCCTCCAGGAGGGCGGCCTCGTATTCGGGCCGGCAGCGGCCCCGGTCGTGGTCCTCAATGCGGAGCAGCACCTTTGCCCCACGAGCCCGCCCGATCCCCCAGACGAAGATCGCGTTAGCGACGTGGCCCAGATGGAGGTAGCCGGTGGGAGCGGGGGCGAAGCGGGTGAGAGGGCTCGGTGGAGACACTCGTGAACAGTAAACAGCGAACAGTGAACAGTGAACAGGGAACAGGGAACAGTGAACAGGGAGGTAAACAGTAAGCAGTGAGCAGTGAGCAGGACGCCCCGAAAGCATTCAACCCCCCGGTGCCATCGTATCGGAGGGTCGTCGCTCAAGGAACGCCCCGCTTACTGCTTACCGCTCACTGCTCACGATTTACTACGGCGCCGCTCCGGCATCTCGTCCTCGTTGCGAAGCTCCGAGAGCGATGCCCGGATCCGATCGGATACCTTCCGTTCCGCCCGCAGGGTCTCCAGCAACGCCTCCGCCTGCCTCGTCTCCAGCGAGAGCGCCGAGGCTTTTTCCAAGTAGTGCTCCACCTGGGCCTTCTGGGCCAGAAGCGTTTCCAGGACCGATCTGACGTCGACGACCAGCACCTCGGCATGGGCCAGCCGCTCTTCCGCGCGATCCAGCTGGCGGCGCCGGTCTTCCAGGGTGTGCATGACGCTATCGGCGTCCCCCAGCCGGGCCAGGAGGCTCTCCAGCTCGGCGCGAGTCTTCATCACCTGCGGTTGGGCTTCCGCCACGGCCCGGGAGTCGCTCTGGGTCCGCTCGGCCAGTTCGTAAAGCGCGCGAATCTCGCTCTGCAGCGCCTGGACCGCTTCCTGTCTGGACGCGGCAAGATCCATGGCCAGTCCGAGCTGCTGCTCGGCCACGCGCCACTCGGCCAGCTTCGACTCGAACCCGGCAATCCGCTCCTGCAGCCCCAGGAGTGATTCGATGCGCGACTCGAGCTGCCGGGAAAGGGACTCGAGCGTGGTGAACCGCTCGCCGGCCCGCTCCAGGGAGTCGTCAACTTCCCGAGCCCGGTCGGCCAGCGTCTCAGCCGCCGCCGCGGCCTCGCGGCGCAGGGTGGCGGCACGGTCGAGGTGCTCGGCGGCACTCTGCAGGGCGGTTTGCAGCTGGTCGATTTCGCGGGCCAGGTCCTGCATCCGATCGGCGAGCGCTTCCATTCCTTTCGAGCGCTCCTCCAGCCCGGTCACCGAACCCTGGACCAGGCGGACTCGCTGTTCCATCTCTCGTAAGTCGGCGCCAAGGCTCATCAACTGGTTGCCCGCCCGGCCCACCTCTTCGAGGCGCGGCGCGAGGGTTCCGAGATGATCCTCGGCGGCGAGCAGCCGCTCATGCAACCCTCTGCCCCGCTCCTCAATGGTGGCTCCGAGGCCGGCCGCGGCGGCCAGGCGTCGTTGTACCTCGTCGACCAAGCTCTTGCGAGACTCAATCAAACTCATGGCCGCGGTGAGCTGATCGACTTCCTGTCGGAGCGCGTCGACGGTTGCGCGCATCCGATCGAGTCCGGTTACATCGTCCCTCAAGGTGGTGACCTTGTGCTCGGTGTCACGGAGCCAGGTCCGGGTGGCATCGAGGTCATCGCGGGTCTGGCCCATTTCGCCTCGGCCGCTGTGCAGCTGCCCCAAGGCGTCCCGGATCGCTTCATGGGTCGTGGTCAGGGACGCGAGGTCCCGCACCGCCCCCGCGAGGGCCGGCCGGGACTCCTTGACCCGCCGGATGCTCTCCGCCAACTCGGTGACGGTCTGCTCCAGCCGCTCGAGGTCGGCCAGGCCGGCACGGCTACGAGCCGCGAGGTCGGAGACTCCGGCCAGCTCCTTACCGAGCTGGCCGACCTGACCGGTCAGCGCATCCGCCTTGGAGGCCGCCGCGGCAATCGCCTGGGTTTCAGTGGTAAGGGCGGCGAGCCGCTGCTCCCCCTCACCCAGGCCCCGGCGCAGATCGGTAATACGTTGACTCACGCCATCGATGCTCCGGCTCTCGAGCGCGAGCCGTTCCGTGGTCTGATCGAGGGTCTCCCGCAACCCATCGAGGGATCGCTCCGCCGTGCCCTGGCCGGATTCCAGCCGCTCCAGCCGCTCGGTCAAGCCCCGGCTACGCTCGTGGAATGCGCCCTGGGCGTTTCGCAGGGTCTCGAGCTGCGCCTGGAGCTCGGCCCCGCTTCGGGCCGCATCGGCTTGGCGTTCGAGCCCCGCATCGGCCTGTTGAACCAAGCTCGAGAGGTGCTCCAGCTTTCCGGTAGCCCGGTCGATGACTTCACGCTGTTGCTCGAGCAGGGCAACCTTCTGGCTCAGCTGGTCCGCGATCGCCTTGGCGGCGGCCAGCTCGCGCCGGGTCTGGGCCACGCTCCCGGCAACGGGGGCCAGGTCTCCGACCAGTTGTTCCATGCCCGCGATCCGATGCTCCGCCTCCTCCAGGGTGCGTGACACCCGCTGCCAATCCCCGTCGAAGGTCTGGATCCGCGCGGCGGCCGACTGGTAGCCGTCGACAGTGGAGGCGTGCTGCTCACGGAGCCGCCCGATCTCGGCCCGGAAGTTCTCACCCTGCGCTCGCAGGGCATCGAAATCGTTGCTGAGCTCGCGGAACGGTCCTTCGATCGCGAGGAAGCGACCGAGTTGATCCTTGAGCTCGTGGGCGCTCCGCACCTTCTCATCCAGCGAGTCGACCGCCGCCCGCGCGCGGTCGATCCCGTCCGCGGTCTTTTCGAGCTGCCCTTCCAGGCGCTGGTGGGTACCCGACAGCCCCGCGATCCGGCTTTCCACTACGCCGATCTGCGACGCGAGCTGCTCGACCGCACTCAACGACCGCTCGATGGTGCTCACCCGCTCGCCCAGCGTCCCCAGGCGCTGGAGCTGGCCGACAGACCGGTCCGCGTGCTGGACCAGGCGCTCGAGGTCGATCCGCTGCGAATCAAGCTTGGAGACGAGCTGTTGCAACTCGGCCAGCTCCTCGGTCGATCCGCCGCGGCGCAGATTCCGGAGAAAAGTTCCCATAAGATCTGGTTCCTCGAGAGAAGCGGAGCTGGTGATTTCGGCAGCGCGGTGTACGCGGCGCGGAGATCTACGGTAGGGCGGAGGTGGAGTCTGGGCAGGTGTCGCAGGTCACAGGGTAAAAGGGACATCCAGTGGGGTAGCCGCCACAGGGTGAGACAGGAGCTGTGGCACGAAAGTGTGGCGGGGTGGAGGCGGGGAACCGACTCGGCATCTGGCGGAGCAGTATGAACTTGCTATTTCCACTCGATATCGATGAGTTCCTCCGTTCATGGGTATCTGGAGCCACCAAACGACACGAGGCGCGTGCCGCCACCTGCTGCTCGCGGCCACCCGCGCCTTTGACCAGCGGCTCCTCGTTTGTCGTCCGTTCAGGCCACCCGGCCGTAGCGCCGAGTCGGCTCAGCTTTTGTCGGGCCCTGCGCGCCCCTCAGTCTCTGGAGCGCGCCGGGTGCTAACCAGGCTCTACCGCACCGTGCCCACTCAGGTCGTGCGCTTGCCCCCCACGAAATGCCAGACGAAGGAGATGAGGGCGACAACGAGAAGCAGGTGAATCAAACTTCCCGCCACTGGGATCACGGCGAAGCCGAGAACCCAGAGGACCAGCAGGACTATTGCGATGGTAGCAAACATGATGTCTTCCTTCAATCAAGAGTGAACCTGCACCGGCGTGGTCGCGGCCCTGCGGCCGCGCTGCGGCCCTCGTACCGCTGCGTGAAATCGTCTACTCGGTCCGGTTCAGTTTCTTCCGTCGGAGCAGCCCCATGCCTGTCATGCTCAAGAGCCCGGTAGCCAGGAGCGTCATCGTGACCGGCTCCGGCGTGACTGTGCTGGGCGGGCAATCCAGAGGATTGCCAGACGGAACCGGGCATGTAATCACGCCCTTCGGGTCCTTATTGCCGTTGTCCGACCCGAACCTCTC
The DNA here is from genome assembly GCA_041485505.1 of Gemmatimonadota bacterium. Lineage (GTDB taxonomy): Bacteria > Gemmatimonadota > Gemmatimonadetes > Gemmatimonadales > GWC2-71-9 > JBDUEA01. The sequence goes on from JBGPJS010000006.1 coordinate 11,382, forward strand.
GGACGGCGAGGCAATCGCGATGGTATGCCTGCGCACACCAAAACCGGGGGACTTCTCCAGCGGGTTCCCCGCGCTAAGCGAAGGGTTTGATCCCGCTAGACTCACTTGAACCGCCGCGCAAGTACTGAAGCTGGAACCACTGCACTCGGGCCCAGTGCTAAGTACTTCGGCCTGGGCCGCTGTCGGTCCGATCAGGGCGGCTCCTGCCAGCAAGCCGAGGATTCTGTTTAGTCCGCTCATACAACCTCATCCAAGGGTCGCTCGATCAACCCCACCAACGCTGTTTTCAGGGGGATCGGAGTCGAGTGAGGAAGGCTAGTGAGAACTGCGGAGGCGGGGTATTACCCGTTGGTATGAGTTTGTAACTAGTCCCTTGGGACTACCCCTACGGCCGCCGCGCAGGCCCGGAACTCCACGCCAGGGATTTGTCACGGCCGAACCGCATCATCAAGACATGATGTCTCGATCTCGACCGGCCGCCATCCGGTCAGGGCGATCGTCCAACCAGTACCGTGATCGAGTAAGGCGCCAGTGACAGCCGTCGCGGTGGAATCGAGAGCGTCCGGTGGGTTGGCGGCTCATCCCGCGTCGGACGGCCCCTGGCACCATCGGACCTCCACCGATACTGGGGCATCCCATATTGCCACAGTTCGGCCGGGCCAGAGAGCGGACGTCCGTTCGGGCTCAGACCGGTGCGAATCTCCGGGCTGATCGACCAGACATGTGTCGGATCCCGGTTGACGAACAGGAGGGACCATTGGGTATCCGGCCGCCGGAGCGCGAAAACGCTCACCAGATCGGCGCCTGGTCCGCCGGGCTCCAGTCGGGCCGGATACAGTTCGTGGACTCCGCCCATCGAGTCGGCCCAGACCCGCATGACGAGACGGGCTGCGTAGTAAGTCGGCATCCGGTAGCGGACCTGCCCGTCCTCGTCGGCCAGGAAGAGCATGTTGTTCCCCCACTGCCGGCAGCCTGGTTCTCGGAGGAGGCTCCCCGGCTCATATCCGTAGAGGTAGGCCTCGGCACCCCCCAAGCTTAAGAACGTTCCCACCACATCGGTGTTGAAGAGCGCGCCGGGAAGCTCCACCTCCGGCGGGCCGGCGTAGGCAGAGTAGCCGTACTCGGTCATGATCCACGGGACCGAGTCCGAGAGACCGGCGGCGCGGAGCCCGGCGAGCGCCTCGGTCAGAAGAGCAGGAGCCCGCCCGAGCCGCGCGTCGGTGGCGTTGCAGGGATCGTCGAAGGGGTACCACTCGAAGCTGAAGAAGCCGAGCTCCCGGCCCTGGCTGCGGGGTTCGAGGTAATCGAGAAAGCGGCCGAGCCAGGTTGGGCGCCCATCGTGCGTGGGTCGGTCCGGCCAGAGGGTCAATGATGCGTTGAGGGCGGTCTGCCAGGCGGGCCCACCCAGAGTGACCCAGGGATCCACGGCATGGAGAGCGCGCCCGAACTGGAGGTAGAGCGCGCCGTAGTCCTCGGGGGTTACCCGCTGGCCGTCGGGTTCTTCGCCCATCTCGATCCGCTCCACCGGATAATTTCGCAATCTCAGAAAGCGAAGCTCGGCGGCGGCGTTCTCCGGAATGTCGAACAGGATCGGAACCGGAATCAGAACCGGGAGTCCATGACTCAAGCCGCTCTTGAAGACCCGGTCGAACCCGGGCTGTTCCACATTGGGGTCGAGATCATTCTTCCGATGCCACGGATCGGTCGAGGAAACGAGGATCTGGCTCTGGCGGTCGGCGGCTCGGCCGTGCCGGACCAGATCGTAGAGGTGGCCCGCCGAGTCCAAGGTACCGAGCCTGATCTCCCGCAATGCGAAGCCGAGACTGTCACGGGGATCGCCGTTGCCGCCGGCCGCTGTATGAGAGCTCTCGAACAGGGTCACCCGCACGAATCGGGTGTTCACCGGGTGATCGGCGAGTGGGAGCTCCGCGTCGCCCCCGTGGCCATCGACGACCTCGCCGTTGGGGAAGCGGCGCCAGCGGCCGACCGGACTGCGATCGATCGGGACGCTCTGATCTCCCTCCCAGAAGTCCAGCAGATAGCGCCGCGGGTAGGGTTCGCCCCAATCGAGCCGGGCCGCGTTCACCGGACCCGACGCGCCGAGGTCGACGACCAGCCATTGGGGATGGACCGACTCGCGGTCACCGGTGTAGCGCGGGTCCAGGTAGGGGTTGGTCTTCCAGAAGGTGGCGGTGTCGCCGTCGTCGACCCGGGAGTAGCCGTCATTGTTGCCGTCGTCGAGGGTCCGGCCCCGCCGCGGGAGGCGGTATCCATAGGAGACCTCGATCGGCTCGGCTGAACTGTCGTTCGAAATCCAGTACCCCTGGTGGTGGACCGGGTCGCTCCAGCGGCCGCGGGGGTTCCAGTGCCAGGCCTCGATCGCAAGCTCGGTGCGGAGCCGGTAGGTGACGGGTCCCAGGCCGGCAGAGTTCATCGCCGCGCGATTGGCGGGGGTGTATATCGCGGCGATCTCGCCCCGCGCGTGGCCGTCCAGCGCCGCACCCAGCACCTGCTCAGGCCGGAAGGTGTGGAGGGCGTGGCCGGGGATGTAATCCACGATCACGGTGCCGGTTCGAGGCGGCGTCGATTGCCCGTGCGCGACGGCGGACTGGACCAAACCGAACAGCGTGGCGTGGAGTCCAGCACGAACCGTCCAGCCGATCACTGGTCCCGGGCCACAACCTCGGCCGTCCACGGACAGAATACGCCGAGCTGAAGCCAATAGGCGAGATTGCCTTCAACCGCGGACGGACAGCCGTCGCACACCTCCGCGGCGACTGACGGGAAGGTGATGGTCGGTGACTCGAGGTGCCAGCTCCAGGGCAGATTGTAGCCGCCCGCGTCAGCCCGGAGCTGACCAGCGACGATGTGGGGACCGCCGGCAACCAGGAGACTCGACGCTTGCGCGATCAGCGCCGAGTCCTGCAGGAGGACCCGAAAGATTTCGCCGCTGGGGGCCGTGGTAGACCCCTTGCAGGCGCGGACCTGGAAGAGGGCCCCTGATGGAGGAGGGCTGGGAGCGGAGGGGCTGTTACACCCGGTCCCGAGGGTCAGAAGGCAGCTCACTAGTGCGGCCGCAGACAGCGAATCGCGGAGGGACTTCAAACCGAGGTTCTCCAGAATGGAGATCAGTGGGGGACTGAAGCGATGTCGCAGTCACTTCTTCTCTTCGGGCAGTGACGGAAGAAAGAGGAGGCCGACAACCAGGCTCAAGAGGCCGCCCAGACCGGGGCCTATCCCCGCTTCACTATCGAGTGTGAACTGTCCGGGACTCACGAGATGCCGCACCGATATCGCCACGCCCGCGATTCCCAGCAAAATGAAGAACAGCCGAATCAGGCGCATTACGCCTCCGGGATGGAAGGGTGAGTGTAAGATACCCGCGCGGTCTCGGAGCTGCACCCACCAAGACTAGGGCCACCCAGGGGGTGGCCCTAGTTCGTGGTGCACCACAGAGGCGCCGGGCGGGATCGAACCGCCGAATGGAGGTTTTGCAGACCTATGCCTTACCACTTGGCTACGGCGCCGGGGGAAGGACAAGCTAAGTGCCCGCCAAACCCGTCGCAACCCGGGTGGAGAGCAACAGTGGGGTGCTGAAGGGAGCGCTCCGGTGCTATACTGAGCGGCCAACTTCCAACTTCCAGCTTCCAGCTTCCAGCAACCAGCGCCCAACGGGAAGTTGCAGTTCCTGGCAGCTGGTAGCCGGTAGCTGGCAGCAGGCGGCTGACAGGAGCCCTTCAAGGAATTCCGAATGCCCCACCGTATCCGCATCATCGGCGTCCCCCTGGACCTGGGCGCCAGTCGCCGCGGCGTCGACATGGGGCCCTCGGCGCTCCGCATCGCGCAGCTCGAGGCCCGGCTCGAGGCACTGGGTCATGAGGTCGAGGACATCGGCAATCTCGTGGTGCCGGAACGGGAGTCCATCCCCGGCATCTCCAGCGCCCGCGACCTCCTGCCCACCATCGCCGAGGTCTGTCGCAAGCTTGCCGCCGAGGCGGCTCGGGCGGTGCGCGAAGGCTACGCCCCCCTGGTGCTGGGCGGGGATCACTCGCTCGGCGCGGGTTCCGTGGCGGGTGTTGCCACCGCGATGGCCGAGCGGCGCGAGCGACTCGGCCTCCTCTGGCTCGACGCCCACGGCGACCTCAACACCCCGGTGAGTTCACTCACCGGCAACGTGCACGGCATGCCGGTGGCGCACCTGCTAGGCCACGGCGATCCGCTGCTGGCACAGATCGCGAAGCCGGCGCCGGCGGTCCGACCCGAAAACGTGGTGCTGGTCGGCGTGCGGGATCTCGACCCCGCCGAGCGCGAACATGTCCGCCAGTTCGGTGTGGCGGCGTTCACCATGCGGGATATCGATGAGCGGGGGCTGCTGACGGTGATGCGCGAGGCGATCGCGATCGCGAGCGAGGGGACCGGAGGCATCCACGTCTCCTGCGACGTGGATTGGGTGGATCCTTCGGAGGCGCCCGGCGTCGGAACCCAGGTCCGTGGCGGCGCCACCTATCGGGAGGCGCACCTCGCCATGGAGATGGTGGCCGACTCGAAGCGGATGGTGTCGATGGACATCGTGGAGACCAACCCGGTCCTGGACCGGCACAACCAGACAGCGGACCTGGCGGTGGGACTGGTGACCAGCGCGTTCGGGATGAGCATTCTGTAGGGATTGGGGGATTGGGGGATTGGGGGATTGTACGGACGGATTCTTCGGTTCGCGCCGCCGAGTTGGAGTGAATAGAGCCACCGGATCGACCCAGATGAACCCAGGTCGGCACCCGAACGGCGCGCTCCTTTTCGTCCTCTCGGATGCCGTGCCCGGGTCGAATAGGGCCGCTAGTCGCCCCAATCCCCCAATCCCACAATCCCACAATCTCTCAATCTCTCAATCCCTCAATCCTTGACGACCAGCGGCGGCACTCCGGCGCCCTCATGCTTGGGCGCGGGGCGGCCGGGCCGGGGACGCAGCTCGACCCGTTGGGCGGTGGTGCCGCCCTGCTCGGTGCTCTTGAGATAAGCGTTTTGGTCGTGGTACAACGCTCCCTCGGGCAGGTACTGGTACACCGGACCGAGCTCCCGCTTGATCAGATCGATATAGAACTCCGGGATCCGGTCGGTCTCCTGCTCGTGGAACGCCCGGATGGACGCATCGTGCTCGAGCAGGTGGCGCATCCGAGTGTGATAGCGGATCCGCCCGAATCCCTCCGAGCTGACGCCCCGCACCACGTTCATCCACCGCGGAATCGCCGTCTTGTTGGCGACCAGCCTGCGGCCGATGGCCCGCCAGGAGAAGGAGTAGGCGGAGAGGTCCACGAGATAGTCGTAGAACTCCGTCCACTTGTAGTGCTTGGGCCGGACGTTCATCGACTGGTTGTTGTTGATCACGTGGAAGGGGAACGGCAGCACCCGCCCGGCCCGCTGATACTCGAGGTTCTGCGGCGCCGCCCGCCCGAAGGCAGAGAGCAGCGAGTAAGCCGGGAACGCGCCGGGGCACAGGTCCAGGAATTTCTTGGTCAGCTCGAACGGTTCCGGCCCCATGTCGCCGTCCAGGCCCACCACGAAATTGGTCTGGATATAGGGGATGTACCGGAGGATCATGTTCACATGCTCGGAGACCTGCAGGACCTTGTCCATGCCGGTGAGGCGGGTCTTCGACTTGTTTCCCATGTCGAACCAGGACTCGATCCCCGGCAGGATTGCCTGGAACCCGTTCCGCCGCAGCCGCTTCAGGTGGGGCTCCGCGAGCAGTGAAAGGCTGCTCTCGGCGATATGTCGCATCTTCCCCTGCGGCACCGCGGCCTCGATGGCCTCCATGTAATCGTCAAAGCGGACCCCGAAGTTGGGATCGTGCCAGCCGATGATCGGATTCTTGAACTTGGTCAGGAGGAAGGCCAGATCATCGCGCAGTTCGGTGAAGCTGAGCGGCTGGTAGTCCACCGTCGAGTCGATGCAGAAGCTGCAGGTGTAGGGACAGCCCAGGCTCCCGATCATCGGGATGATCTTGATGGTGGGTGCCTTGCGGACGGTCATCTCCATGTACTTCCAGCGCTCCCGAACCCCCGGCAGCTCCATCGGCTGCTGGGCGGCGGTGATGTGGCGCCCGATCGGCCGGTGCTGGGAACAGTCCGCGAGGACTTCTTCAATGACCTTCTTGTCGGTGAAGCCAAGGACGTAGTCGAAGTGCTTCTGGGCGTCCTCGGGGTAGCACCGCGCGTGGGGGCCGCCCACGATCGTAATGGCCCCCCGCCGGCGGAAAAGATTACTCAGCGAATAGGCCAGCAGCGCGGACTGGGTGAATGCGCCGATGAACAGCACATCAAGGTCGGCCGGCAGTTCGGAGAGCAGATCCTCAAACCCGGTGTAGCAGACGAAGGTGACGTCGTGCCCGGCCCGCTCGCACCAGACCGCGACGACCTGCGGCATGATGCTCGCCAGGTTGGCGTTCATCACTTTTCCGTAGAGCGAGCGGGTGGGAAGTTCGTTGGTGACGAGATCGAGGATGCCGACGCGAAGGCGACGCATGCAAACCCCTTCCAAAACGGGAGATGGCCCTTCCGTCAGGGCGCGGCCGAAGCGATCCGGCCTGCACTTGCGGAAAATCTGGACCTGAAGCCTGAGGCTGGACTTGGTCTCGGATTCGGGTGGCGTCGAATCGCGGCGCGGTTCGAAGGCGAGGCTGGCTAGCCAGCAGTTGGCGAAACCGACCTGCCGAGGAAACATGGCCTCGCCGCACGGCCGCCGCAAGGTTGGGTGGGGGTGGGGTGTAGGATGTAGGGTCTGGTTGTCAATGCAGCAGCCATGCGCCGTGGAGGCTGCGACCCCAGAGAGCAGAGAAAGACGAACTCCCTACACCCTACACCCCACATCCATACTCTACTTGCTCCCCCCCAACCTCCCCGCATTCCACACCAACCCCGCGTACAGAGCGCGTGGCTGCGGCCCGGTGAGGGGAATAATCACCCCCGCATCGACCGCGAAGTACGGCGCGATCAGATAGGTCGGCCCCCCGAGTAGGGCCACAATCCCCGCCTGCCCCGCCGGACCAGAGGTCTTGGGATACCCATACAGCTCTGCCACCCCACCCAGCGCGCTCTTGAGCGGAAATCCGAACGACGCCGTCCAGAGCGTGGAGTTCCGCGGTGCGTTGGAGCCATCGCCGCCGCGGCGGGTGTAACCGAGGTTGAGGTCCATCGCCACCGGGCCGAAGGCGTGACTCGAGATCGCCAGGAGAGAGAAGTCCGTGGTTCCCGTGCCTCGACCTGCGGTCTCCGAGCCGGTCGGAAACTTCAGGGACGGAAGCACCGCGAAGTCGCCCAGCACCGGGGCCTGGTCCAATAGCCGCCACTTTACGCCGATGGCTATATCACCTAGGCCGAGGCCCGTGCCGGGGACCTGGAGTAGCGGCAGCGCGACATTCAGCTGGCCGTGGGAGAAGAGACCGATCTTGAGGACGGTGGGACCCTGCACGGCGTGCGAGCCATCGTCGAAACGGTCGGCCTCGATCCCGGTTTCGATCTCCAGCCACCCGGGCGCGACGTTGCCCGCATGGGTCGCCACCGTGGGCCGCTCGGGCTGCACGGCGTGCCGGTCGGTCTGGGCGTGGGCGGCGCCGGCCCCGCAAACAAGAAGGGCGACCCAGAGGGTCGCCCCTACCCGCTCACCGCTTACGCTCATTCCACCACCGCCACGCTGTCCACGAAATAATCGGTCATCCCGAAGCAGCTGGTGGGTACGCCCCGATGCTCGTGGTAGTGCAGCCTCACCTTCTTGCCGACCAAGCTGTCAAGCTGGGACGCCACCGCATCCTGCCGCACGCTGAAGTACCAGATGGTAGGCGCCACCCCGGGAACCATCGACTGTGCTACCTCTCCCTCGTAGGTCTTACAGATCCATCCCTTGCGGGAGAATTTCTGGAGAATCCCGGCGCGGTAGCCATCGGAGTAGCTGAAGTTGAGGGCGCTCCAGGTATAGAGCGAAAACCCCACCAGCGGCGCGATGAGCACCGCGGCCAGAATCACCTTGGTGCGGGTGCGGAATCCGATCCTGGGCGCGGGGACCTCGGGGGGGGGAGTGGTCATGGGGCCTAACTTAATCCAGTGAGCAGTGAGCCGTAAGCAGTGAGCAGGGAACGGTGAGCAGTGAGCCGGGGGGTGGGGTGGCCTGCTTACGGCTTACCTCTTACTGCTTACCGGTGTGGCCCTGCCGCCGCTGCCTCTCGATACACTTCCAGGGTGTCCCGTGCGGCGCGGTCCCAGCTGAAGAGTCTCGCTCGCTCCAGCCCGCGCCCCCGCATCTGTTCCCGTAGCACCGCGTCGTCCCCCACCTGGCGCAATGCCCGGCCAAGCTCGGTCGACTCACCCGGTCTCACATAGGCACCCGCTTCTCCCAGCACTTCTCTGAGGGGCGGGATATCGCTGGCGATGACTGGGCAACCGCAGGCCATGGCCTCGAGCACGGGCATCCCGAACCCCTCGGCCAGCGAGGGTTGCAGCAACGCCTGGGCGGACTGCATGAGTGCGATCACGTCCTTCTGCGGCAGCGCGCCGATCCAGTGAATCCGATCGCCGATGCCGAGTTCTGAAGCGAGACGGGCCAGTCCACGGCCCGAATGCTGGCGCTCCCCCAGCACCAGACGCTCCCCCGCACGCGCCGCGCCCGCGAAGGCCCTGACTGCCAGTGCGTGCCCCTTGGACGGCTGGTTGCGGCCCAGCACCAGGAAGAAGGGCGTGTCGGTGCCCAGCAGGGACGCGGCCCGCGCCCGTGCGGCGTCGAGGTCGGCGGCCGGCCTGAAGCAAGTCTCGCAGGCGTTGTGAGTAACTCTCAGACGCGGGCGCGCCCACCCGGCGTGTCGCAGGATTTAGTCAGCCGAGGCGTGCGAAACCGTCAGGATGCGGGATGCCTGGCGGAGGGCCCGTCGAATTCCACTGCCAAAAAAACTCCGGCGGACCATGCGAAACAGCGGGTGAGGCTCGATGTACTCGGGATGATCCAGCCACATCACATCATGGATGGTCACGACGGCGGCGCAAGGGAGCCCCGGCCCCAGAATGTTGGAGGGAAAGTGCACCACATCGTCAGGCTCCAGTCGGTCGAGGACCGACGGCCAGAGAAGGGTCCGCAGTCCGTTGGCGGGAGCCGTCACGATCCGCTGACTGGTGTTGGGGGCCCGGGAAAGCGGAACCGATGCACCGGGATGGGCCCAGAACCGGAACTGGTCTGAGGGCGCCGCGATGGGGAGGCGGTCCACCAACGCGCGGACGTAGTTCCCGATCCCACTCGGGGCCGGCCCCAGATAGCGGGCATCCAGAACGAAGGTCACCTGACGCGCCGCGCGGCGCCCGTTATGGCCGCATGGTCGACGAGAAGACGAAGCCTTTCGCGATCACCACGATCCACCCCTTGCCGTTGGCGTCGTTCCGAAAGCGATAAGCGAAGTCGATGCGAACGGGATCCAGCTCGGCAGAGCGGGACGAGGATAGGCGGAGGCCCAGCCCGAGGTCGGAGCCGGAGCGGCGCGGGGTGCCCCGGTACCAGGCACCACCGTGGTCGCCGAACCCGGCCAGCCCGAAGCTCAGGACGTGGAAGAGATCCGGAGCAATGGTCGCGCGGTACTCCGCGGTCAGGAAATACTCCCGATCGCCCGTGAAGGCGTGGATGGGAAACCCCCGTGGCCCAACTGCGAAACCCAGGTCGAACTCGGAGCCCGGCAGCGGTCGCTTGAGCCATCCATTGTCCGCGTGGAGGATCGCCACCTGCCCGTGGGTCGGTTGCAGCGCCATGGTCCACGCCAGCTGCACCCAGCCGGAATCCAGGCCCGCGGAGGTGAAAACGCCGTTGGCCCGCGCGTCGAAGAAGGTGAAGCCCCCGTGGAACGTGGCGCCGAAGCGCAGGCTCGAGAACCCGCCGATGCCGTCCCGATTGTAGCCGAACGCCTTGGGCGCGAGGGAGAGACCAACTTGGAAGGCGCGGCTCACGTCGACGTCCTCGTCGCGGGCCAGCCCGACGAATCCGCGGGTGACGACGAAGTTGGCCCGACGCCACTCGAGGTAGCTCCCGAACGCGCCGGTGACCGATCGGGGCTCGCTGCTCTTGAGAGCGATTGGAACGAAGTCATCCCGCCGAATTTGTCCGAAGACGCCTAACCGGAGGTACCCCGCCGGGCTGGCATGAAGGGCCGTGGCGGCGTCGATCCGGGAGATGAGGTAACGGCGCCAGAGGGTGTCGGCGGCCGTCTGATTGCCGTTGAGAAATTGAAGCACCCGCTCGCTGGCGACGGCGGTGGTGAAACCGATCCCCTTGGGGGTCTCAATCGAGTAGAACGGCCGCTCGACGCCGGCCGAGAAGCGCTGGCCGTCCGAGCGATTCTCGTACATGAGGGCGAGCCGTACCGACTTCGCGACGAAGCGGGGCTGCTGGAGCTGGAAGAGTTCGGAGGACCGATCCGGGGACTTCTTGTATCGGGCCGTGAACCGGGTGCCGGTCCCGAAGAGGTTCCCCTCGCTGTAGGTCAAGCCCCACTCGGTCTGCCCACCGGTGCTCCGGAATCGGGCGTCGGTCTTGGTGGTCCACCCGTCCTTGGTCTCCACCCGCACCGTGAGGCCGGTGTCGGTGCTGACGGTGTCAATCTGAACTCTCCGGAACAGATTCAACTGGCGGAGATTTCGCGCCGTCTCCGCCACCCTGGACGAGTCGTATCGGCCCCCTTCATTGAAGAGCAGCTCGCGGCGGACCACGCTTTCCCGGGTCTGGAAGTGAAGAGCGTTCGCGACCCGGGCGTACCAGTGTTTGGTCTCCGAGGAGTCGAAGATATCGGAACGACGGATCTCGATCGCCCGGATGGTCGGGGCGGACAGACTGTCCGAGGCGGACAGTACCGCCACGGTGTCGGTCGCCGGCACCGAGGCGGTGTCGGTCGCGGGCACCGAAGCGGCGGTGTCGGTGGCGACCGAATCCTGGGCCCGGACCGGTGCGGCCAGGAACAGTGGAATGGTGAGAATGACCAGCCAGCGAGACAGAAGAGGCTCCGCAACGGAAAGAGATCGAATGATAAGATGGGCCCTCATGATCCTGTAGGGGCTCGCCGGTAAATCATCCCATCGGCGGTCCGCGCCACCGCGCGGTAGCGCTCCGCCAGCAGTCGGGCCAGGACCGGGAACTCCGCCACCGGGTATCTCGCGCCCGGATCGGCTTCGGCGTCGACGATGTACGCCGGGGGATGGGCCTCCAGATCCTTCACGAGGTTGACCCAGGCGCCGGGGACGATCCGGTCATGGGTATCCACGTTGGGCAGCGGCGGTCCGAAGATGTAGCCCGTGAGCGGGAAAGTCGCGATGTACCGGGAGGCCGGACGCCGACGGGCCTCGAGATAGATCCGGGCGGCCTGGCCCCAGACGAAGATCCGGTCTTCGGGAGCGGAATGCTGAAGGAGATAGCGCCCCGCCTCGCTCCCTTCCCGCTGCGGCAACAGGCCAAGCCAGTGGGCCGTGGAAAAGACCCCGACGGTAAGAGCCAACCAGACCCAGGTGACTTGCGGCCGCAACAACCAGGGCCGCTGGCCCCCGGTCTCCCGCCAGAGGCGCGCGTATACCGGCGCCGCCAGGAGGGCCAGGGCCGGCACCAGCTGGATGTAATAGTGCGGGTAGAATCGCCCGCTTGCCGCGGCGCCGATTGCCGACACCACCAGGAGCCCCAGAATCGCGAGCCACTCGGGGCGCTTCTCTGCCCACAGGGCGCCGCCGCGGAGCGAGATCGCCGCACCGATCAGCAGCGGGAGACAGGCCCCCGCGAAGAGCAAGGTGTGCTCCATTCCGCGAAACCAGAAGATGTGCGGGATATCATGGTTGGTGAAGGTCCAGTAGTAAGCTTCCGACAGGATCCCCTGCGCCTGAAGCACCAGGGCGACGATGCCGAGAGTTCCGAAGAATCCAGCGGTGAGGAGGGCGGCGTGGAGCGCGGAATCGGCGGTGGTGTATCCTCGGCTGGCGCGGTAGCCGGGAAGGAGCAGGTAGAGGCCCAGCGGCATCGCGGCGATCGCGGCCGGTTGCTTGAGGAGGAACCCGGCGCCCAGCAGCGCCCCGGCCGCCAGCAGCTCGGGACGCAGCCGCGACCGGCCCGGTCCTAGCGCCAGCGCCCAGCCCCAGACCAGCGGCAGATTCATCAGCAGTTCGCCGTTGAAGGCCAGATTCTTCCAGGTGGCCCAGGGCTGGAAGATGCTGTACAGCAGGGCCGCAACCAGGCCGGATTCGCGATCGAAGAGGCGGCGCGCGACGAGATAGAGGCCCGCCATCGTGAGCAGGGTCCAGACCAGCGCGGTGACATGGAGCGCGGGCCAGTTGTACTTCCCCGCCAACCGGAAGATCGCTGCGTAGGTCCAGAAGAGGAGCGGAGGCTTCCGTTCGACCGCGTTGACGTAGGGCAGTCCTCCGTCGACGATCTCGTGCGCCACCACCGAATACGTTTCCTCGTCGTCGATCGGCCGAGGCTGCAGCAGCGAGGGGAGGCGGGTGACAACCGTGAGGAGGACCAGCGCTAGTGCCCAGAGCCGGAACCGCCGGCGGGTGGGAGACGGATCAAGCATCCGTCGACCCCTCAACGCCGCCCGGCAACTGTGAGCGCTGCCGCCGATGAGCCAAGAGGAATCCAGCGTGTGATCGGGTGGATTGGCTGGTTCCTTCGGACTCTATCGGCGTGAATCTGCGGAGATCTGCGGCTGATCAATGGGAAGTGGTACCAGAGTGGGGCTCAGATGGTCCCGGCGGGGGTGGGGCGGGGCTTTCGGAGCAGGACATTGGCCCGCGCGAGGTCCCGGGGCGTATCGACGTCCGTCCACGGCACCCCTTGGAATCGGACCGCCGCCAGCTGACCGTCGCGGGCCATGAGGCTCATTCCTGCTGACACCGAGGGGGCGGCCTGGGTTCCGGCTTCACGCAGGGCGGCGAAGATCCGGCGATCGAGGAGGAAACAGCCGCTGTCCACGGCGTCCCAGGGTGTGATCCCCTTGGCAATCGCGGTGATGCGGCCGCCTACCACGCGGACTCGGGTCGCATCGTCCAGATCGATGTCCCGCGGCTCGAAATCCACCAGCAGCCGGAGACAGTCGGCCGGCGCGGCATTCCGGGCGTCGAGGAACTGCAGCACCGGCCGCGCGAAGACGTGGTCGGCCATTTGAAGGAAGAATCGCTCAGCCGCAAAGGGCTCCGCCGCGAGGAGGGAGACGCCGTTAGGCTGGTCGAATTTCGGATTGTAGACGATGGTGAGACGGAGAACGGTGTCGAGATGCTCGAGGTACTCGCGCATCAGGTCCGCCTCGCAGCCAACCACCACGACGGCCTCATCACATCCGGCCGCGCGCGCCTGCTTGAGCGCGTGCTCGATCAGCGGCCGACCGGCGACCTGGACCAGCGGCTTGGGAAGGCCGTTCCGCAGACCGTTCAGCCGCACCCCGTTGCCGGCCGCAAGAATGACCGTCTGCCTCACCCCTGCCGTGTTCACGCCTCGGTCACCGTGCCGGCATCGCTCGCGACCGGCAGGCCGATCCGTCTCCACCAGAGCCAGCCAACGGCGGGAAAATGCGCCGCCACGCCGATGGCGAGGGCGTGAAGGATCCAGTCCGGATGACCCGCCAGCGCGAAGAGCACGAAGATGAGCGCGTAGCTGTCCCGCCGTGTCAGCTGGGCGACCAGATACCCGAGCCGCCGCAGCCACCCCGGGAGCGGAGACTCATCGACAACCGAGCTGCCGAAATCGTTGAAGTGATCGGCCCCGGTGGTCCGTTCGTTGTACCGGGCCAGCAGCCACCAGTTGAGCGCGATCCCCACTCCGGTGAGGATGCCCTCCCAGAGATAGGTCGAGGCCAGCCGGGGGGCCGGCGCCCAGGAGCGCCAGAGACCCACGCCGAGGGCGACGACAAAGAGCTGATGGCCGAAGATGTCCACGGCGTTATCTACCCAGGCGCCGAATCGGGACTCCAGGAACTTCACGCGGGCGATTTCGCCGTCGCAGCCGTCCAGAACGCTCGCCAGCTTGTAGCAGAGCGTCCCGGCCACGAATCCAAACGGGGTGCCGCCCACCAGCATCCAGGCACTGGCCGCAAGAC
>JBGPJS010000007.1:0-25010 GCA_041485505.1 Gemmatimonadota bacterium
ATAGCCGTGGGAGTCGGCGAAGCCCCGCTGATTCTCCACCGGAGCCAGCCAGGTCTCCAAGAAGTCCGCTCCCAGCGAAACGATGTATCGGGCCCGGCCGAAGTCGTGCGAGGGCAGCTCGTCGAGGCCGAAGACCTGCCGGTTAGCGGCCCGCATCGGCTCATGATCAAAGGGCTGGTACCGCACCACCCGACCACCCAGCGCCGAGGTCCAAGCAGCGAGCAGATCCGCGAAGGTGCCGCGCCCCGCCCCGGAAATCACCCCGATCTTGCCGCGGGCGCTACCAAATTTTTCGGCCAGGAGCTTGAACGCATCATCCCAGCTGAGGTCCTTGAAGCTCCCGTCAGCGGTGCGGAGCATCGGGCCCTTGATCCGTGACGGATTGTAAAGCCCCTGGAGGGCGGACTGACCGCGGGAGCAGAGCTTGCCCGCATTCACGGGGTGCTCGGGATTCCCCTCGAGCTTGATGGCCCGCCCTTCCCGGGTCTTGACGTGGAGGCCACACCCCGCGGCGCACTCGGTGCAGGTACTGGCGTAGTAGGTCGCGACCCCGGGCACCTGATCCTCCGACTGGACCAGATACGGGATGAGTTTCTCGACCCGGTCAGTGGAGCATCCCGACAGGATCGCGCTCCCCCCACCCGTCACGCCCAGGACGGTGAGGAACTTTCTGCGATCCATGCCTTCGCTGTGCGTCTCGTCCGCCATGTGATGAGCCGTTAGTCGTTAGTCGTTAGCCATTAGCCGTTAGCCTTTGGTCGTAGCCGCCACCAGTGAGCTGCTGTTTGTTCAGCCATTGGCGCCACACCCGGACCCATAATCGCGCCGGCGCTCACCGGCATGGGGGAGAAGCGAATGGCTAATGGCTAACAGCTAACGGCTAGTAATGACACACCGAACAGTCGCGCGTGACCTTCCGCTCCAGGTGACACGTGATGCAGAAGCCCATGTTGTTCACGTTGTTGGCCTTGTAAACCTGAGGCATGCGGCTCACCTCGCCGTGGCAGGTGGCGCAGGCGTTGGGGCCCAGCACCTTGATGTGCCGCATGTGGGAGAAGTGAGCGTGCTTGGCGAGGGTATGGATCCGGACCCATTCGATCGGTTTCTTGTCGGCCCAGGCCTGGCGGACTTTCTTGATCTCCACTTTGCCTCCACTATCACTCCCGCTTATCACCAGGTGGCAGCCCATGCAGGTCTGGACGCTGGGGACGCCAGGCTCGGACGAGATGGCGACGGTGTAGTGGCAGTACTGGCACTGCATTTTGTACTGGCCGGCGTGGATGTCGTGACGGAAGAAGATCGGTTGGCGGGGACCTCGGAGGGCGGCGGTGTCGGAGGCAGCGAGAACCGCAGCCCCGGTGGAGTCGCTGGCGGGAGGCGGAGACTGCTGGGCCCTGGTGGTTGATCCGAAGATGATGACGCCCGCCAGCGCCGCCGCCGCTGCCCCCACCCCGAGGAATGCCAGCTTACGCATCATCGCTCACCGACTCTGTAGGGCCGAGTCCAGCCACGGGTCGCTGCACGAAGTCGAGACCGATCAGGGCCGAAGCTGGTGAAAGGAGTCACGAGAATTCAAGCCAGAGGTCGCCGCATGCTAACCTGCGAGGGACCTCCGGGCCGCCGGCGCCGGCGGCAACTCGGCCGCCAGCCAGCCGAGCTTGCGGCGGGCGAAGACCAGGAAGGCATCGACCGATTTCTGATCGCTGAACTCCACCCAGCACCACTTGACCGGGCCGGTCCGCTGGCCGTTCTGCAGCGCGCCCAGGATGGCCGAGGGGAGCTTGGCGAGCGCCAGCGCTCGACGCTCCTCCTGGTCGCTCACGGTGAAAGTGGCGCTCACGCCAGATTCCATGACGTGAAGCCAGCAGAGCTTTCGATTGCCGAAGGCGTACTCCCAGGTCCAGCGCCAGGAGGCCCCCATAAACTTCACATGCTCGACGAGGCCCTCGAAACCGATCAGCCCCTCCCGAAGGCGGCGGAAACGGCTGGCCACCGGGGCAGGCAGATCCTTATAGGGAGCACTGGGACGGGGCTCCTGCCGCTGCTCCGGGTACCGATTCGTGGCCCAATACGCGGCTGAACGCCCCAAGTGGCACCCCCCCCGAGCGGGTATGGTCCGGCGGTGAGGCGGCAAATTAATGGAGAGGTTGGTGTTGTGGAAGCGGCCAGCTTCCCGGCCGGCTTCCGGCGGCCAGCGTCCAGGGGCTGGCGGCCAGTGACCGGCGGCTATCCAAGGACAAGTAAGCCTTCAACGCGAACAGTCCTTTGACACAACCACGGTTTCAACTCGCAACCCGCGTGAGATCGGATTGGGGTCGGGATGCCAGGCGCCGCCACCTTACACTACCCGCGGAACCTGATAGCTGCCAGCTGGCAGCTGTCAGCTAGTCGCCCCTGTGAGCCCGGTTCAGGTCTCACTCGTCTCCAGTCTAACTCGCCCCCTGGCGCGGTTGAAGCTCACGATGCGCCGAGGCCCGACAGGTGCGACGAGCCAGAACGGTGGTGCGGCGGCCCCGCATCACCGTTCGCTCGTTTTTCCCTCGGCTTCCGGCGGAATCTCGGCTTCGATCCCCTGACGGGCCAGAAAGCGGACGACTTCGATCCCCATGGCGCGGAGCAGTGTCGCCTCTCGTCCGTCGAGGTGGGCGCGGTAGACGATCTCCCGCAGCGACCGCATCACGTGGTCAGGCTGGCGGGTCTTGAAGAAATCGATGGCCCATAGCGCCCGGGCCCAGTCGGCGAAGAGCCGCTCCAGCTGGCCAGCGTCGGCGGGCCCGGTCTCGTGGCGCGGGCCCTTCAGAGGCTGGTGCTCTCCGCCTCGGGCGATCCAGGTCTCGTAACTCATGATCGCGACCGCCTGAGCCAAATTGAGCGAACGGTAGGCCGGGTTGGTCGGGATCATGACGAGGGCATGGCAACGATCCAGCTCCTCGTTGGTAAGGCCCTTGTCTTCCCGGCCCACCACGAAGGCCACCGGCCCCTCCGCCGCGCGCTCCACCATTTCCACCGCCGCCTGGCGGGCCAGCCGCAGGGACCGCTTGGCGGTCCGCTCGCGCCCGGTCAGGGCGAGAACGAAGACGCAATCGTGCACCGCCTGGTCGAGGGTCTCGCAGATCGCGATCCGCTCCACCAGGTCCGCGGTGTTGTGGGCAATCCCCTCGATACGATAGGGGTCGAAGACCGCCGGCGCGACCAGGCGCAGCCGTTCGATCCCGAAGTTCTTCGCGATCCGTACCGCGCTGCCGATGTTGACGATGTCCTGCGGTTCGACCAGTACCAGGATGGGGCTTTCAATCACGCCTTGACCACCTGCTGGAGCACATCGGAGAGTTCCTGAAGACCGAAGGGTTTCGAGAGCACGGGACGGCTGGCCTCCGAGAGAAAATTCTGAGCCTCCGGACTCACCACATCGCCCGTCATGAAAACCAGGCGCTGAATCAGGGGCGACCGGCGAGCCTGAAGATGGCGGTACAGCTCGTGTCCGCTCATTCCGGGCATCCGGAGATCGCACAGCACCACGTCGAAATTACCGGCTTCCAGGAGCCGCAACCCCTCCTGGCCGGAGTCGGCCAGGAAGACTTCCCATCCCGAGCGGGTGAGAAACTTGGAGATGCTGCGGCGGATGTCGGGCTCGTCGTCCACCAGCAGCACCCGCTTTCCCGCCTGAGGCGCCGCGGCCGGTGGAAAGACCTTCTTCCGCTCCGGTTCCGGCTCGGCGGACGCTTCGTGCAGCGGGAGCTCGACCACGAACCGGGCGCCGCCGCCGGGCCGGCGCTCGGCGTACAATCGGCCGTGATGATCCGCCACGATGCCGGCACTGACCGAGAGGCCCAGCCCGGTGCCTTCTCCCTCAGGTTTGGTGGTAAAGAACGGATCGAAGATACGCGTTAACAGCTCCGGGGGAATCCCCGGGCCGTTGTCCTCGACCGTGACCAGCACCCGGCTCCCCACCCGCCCCCCCTTGATCGAAACATGGCCGGACCCGGCCCCGTTGCGGATCGCGTGCTCGGCGTTGACCAGGAGGTTCACCAGCACCTGCTGCAGATTGATGTTGTTGCCCCAGACCAGGATCGGATCGGGATCGAGGCCGAGCGACACTTCGATCTGCTGGTTAAGGAGCTGGTAGCGTCGCAGCTGGACCGCGCTCCGCAGGGTCTCGCGTAAATCGACGACCGACCGCTCCGATCCCTGGCCCCGGACGTAGGTGAGGAGATTGCGGACGATGACCGCGGCGCGATCGGTCTCGGTCTTGATGGCCTGCAGGGTGTCCAGTTGCGAAGGGTCCTTCGATTCGCTCAGGAGGAGCTCCATGTTCACCAGAATGCTGGCGAGCGGATTGTTGATCTCATGCGCCATGCCCCCGACCAGCTGGCCGATCGCCGACATTTTCTCGGCCTGAAGCAACTGGGCCTGGACCCGGCGCTGATCGGTCACATCGCGCACGATCGCGAGGACGGCCACCGTTTCTCCCGCCTCGACCAGTGGGGAGACCGAGATAGCCACGGTGCGCCGCTCCCCATCGCGCCGGCGGACCAGCGATTCGAACGAGGTGGACTGACCGCTCAGCGCCAGGCGAATGTGCTCTTCCACCGCCCCCGGCTGATCGAACGGCAGGGCCACCTCCCATCCATCGCCCAACACGTCGGCGGCCGCGGCGCCCCAGAGCCGCTCGGCGGCCTCGTTGAAGGAGAGCACCTTGCCGCCACGGTCGAGGGTGAAGATGGCATCGGTGGCGGTGGAGATCAGCTTGCGGTAGCGGTCCTCCGAACGGCGCAGCGCCTCGGTGGAGCGGGCGGTCTGGTAGCCGGCGCCGGCGTGGTCGGCGACCTGCGCGAGGCGCTCGACTTCGTTGACACCGAAGATGGCGCCGATCTCGCGAGCCAGCCAGAGCACCGCGACGATCCGGCCTTCACCCCAAACCGGGACGGCAGCGACCGCCCGCTCGCCCACGCGCGCCGCGTACGCGGGCTCAATCCGCTCATCGGTGCCGAGATTCGAAGAAAGAAAAATGGCACCCTGCTGCCGGACCACCCACCCCGCGATGGAGCCATCAACCGATTCGGAACCATCATCGCCCGGTGCCGGTGACTGGCCGCGGACACCGATGGTCCTCATGGTGCCATCACCGGCGAGCAGCGAGACCATCGCCGCACCGCCGCTGATTCCTTGAAAGGCGGCGTCCGCCGCCATCTCGAGGATCTGGGGCGGACTCGCGGCGTGGTCGGTGGCCGCCCGGGCGATCTGGCGCAACCACTCCGCCGTAATGCGCTGTCGACGTTCTTCCTCGAAGGTCTCGATCTTCTCCAGGGTGACGGCCAGCTGCTGAACAATGATCTCGAGGATGCGGACATCCTCTTCCTCGAAGGCGGCGTCCCGCCGCCCGTCCTGGATGGAGACGACGCCGCTGATGGCACCGCGGGTCCGCAGGGGCACGGCAGCCAAGGTGCGGGGGCGTCCCGCGATGGTCAGGCCGCGCCGCTCGAGCTCGTGGGTGGCATCGCGGGGGATGAACGTCGTGACGCCGCTCCGCCAGACGTACTCGATGAAGCCCCGCTCGAACCCTCGCCGGTCCCCGTCCAGGACCTCACCCGAGAGCCGGCAGACCGGAAAGGTCACTTCCTGACGGACATCGTCCACCAGGGCAATGCAGAGCGAGTCCACATTCAACGCCCGCTGGAGGATCTCGGCGGCCTGCCGTAACGCATCGATGGAACTCGAGGCCTGATACAGCGTCGCCGACACCTGGGCCACCGACCGGATCCGGTCGGCGTACTGGCTCAACCTGATGTGTGCCAACCGAGTCACCAGGGCCACCGCCGCAATGTCCGCCAGGCGCCCGAGGAATTGCTCGTCGTGACTGCCGAAGACCGGCCTCCGGACCAACTGGAGCAGCCCCTGGTTCTGGGCGCCGTGCCCCAGCTCCGCCGCCAGAAGGTAGCCGCTTCCGCCCGGGAGACTGCAGCGATGAGTCGCCTCGTCCTCGCCGAGCCCGTGACCGCAGAGGAGCTGGCGCCCGGGCAACGGCGGCATCTCGATGAAGGGGGCATCACCTTCCGTAGCCGTGACCGCCCACTGCTCCTGGATGACTTCGGTCAGACGGGCGCCGTCGGCGCCGATGGCGATGCGAAGCTCCTCGACAATGGCGCGACGCAGCGACGGGGTGTCGCCCGCCGCAGCCAGAGCGGAGGCGGCCGCGGCCGCGATCCGGTTTTCCTCCAGGCGCCGGGCCTCCTCGCGGGAGAGCCGGCCTTCGGTCAAGGCCGCGGCGGCATGGAGCCCGAACCGGAGCAAGGCTTCCCGGTCGGCGGCCGAGAAGCGGCCCGCGAGCTCGTCGGCGACGGTGATGGTGCCGAGAACAGTCTCTACCCGGCGGATGGGGACGGCCAGAACAGACTGAATCCAGGCATGGGCGGGAGGATTTCCCGGCTTGGCCGGCCACTCGGCCACCAGGAGACCGTCCATCCGTTCCGCGGCCAACCCGTCCAGCCCGGCGCGGGCGGGGCGGCGGCGGCCCACGTCGGTCTGGAACCGTCCCGTCGCCGCGCGACAGACCATCTCGTTCCCGTCGAGCGTCGCCACCCGCACCGAGTGGGCCTCGAGCAACGCCGCGGCGGTCCGGGCGATTTCCTCCCATACCTCCACCTCATCCATCCCGCTCGTCGCGATCAGTGCCAGGCGCGCGGCCGCCTGAACCTCGAGACGGGCTCGACGCTCCGAATCAGGACCCGACAGGGCGGACCAGAGCCCGGCCACCAGATCGGCTAGCCGGTTGAGGGTGGCGCAGTCCTTCCGGCGGAAATGGCCGGGGTGTCGATGGTGAAGCACCAAGACCCCGAATAACTGCCCCGACCGGAGCACGGGCACCGCCATGACCTCGACCCGCTGTTCCTCGGTCCACAGCGTCGACTGGGGGTCTCCATGGGGCGCCTCCTGTCCGTTCACCAGCTTTCCTCGATACCAGCACTCGCCCGCCACACTGCCCGCCATGGGGGTGAGCACTCCCGCGGCGGGGGCATTCGGCCCCCGGCTCAACGCGACGCGAAGAAACTCACCATCGGGGATTTGAAACGAGGCGCAGCCGGCGGCCGTGGCTTCGATGACGAAGTCGAGCAGGAAACCGAGGAGTTCGTCCTGTTGCCGAGTAGGGGGGGGTGTGGAATTGAGGACCGACGGCTGCGCTGCGGTCATACACCCCCGAAGGCTGGCCGCACGACCTGCCCGAGAAGCCATCCCGGGGACCGGAATCCGGCCGGGGGGATGATCCTGGTGAGCAGTCGCCAGCGAAGATCAGGGGGTGGTCCTGCAGACCAAACATCGGCCGGGCAAGACGATACTGAATATCGTGAGGCCCGGCCCAAACGCAAGTGTTCTGGGCTAGGCCTCGTTCAGAAACGAAGTGTCGTGTCGCTTGGCCTTGAGGGCCGAGCCGAATGCGGCCTTTTCCACCGACTTGAGATAGGCCTCCCTGGGCTCGACCACTTTCTGATCTACCAGCTCGAGCAGCGCGTCGTTGAGGGTGACCATGCCGACCTTCCGGTTAGTCTGCATGATTGACGGAATCTGAAAGGTCTTCCCTTCCCGGATCAGGTTGGAGATCGCATGGATAGTGATCAGCACTTCGCGCGCGGCGGCCCGCCCACCACCGATCCGCTTGCAGAGCACCTGGGCGATCACCCCGCGGAGTGATTCTGAGAGCATGACCCGGACCTGGGACTGCCGATCCGCTGGGAACTGGTCGATGATCCGGTCGATGGTGGACGCGGCCGTGGTCGTGTGCAAGGTGCCGAACACCAGGTGTCCGGTCTCCGCCGTTTCAATGGCGATGGAGACAGTCTCCAGATCGCGCATTTCTCCCACCAGGATAACGTCCGGGTCTTCCCGGAGGGCCGCGCGGAGCGCGTTCTTGAAGCTGCGGGTGTGCAGCCCCACCTGCCGCTGCGTCACCAGGCACTTCTTGCTCTGGTGCACGAACTCGACCGGGTCCTCGATGGTGAGAATGTGATCGGTGCGGGTCCGGTTCATGAGGTCCACCAGCGCCGCGAGGGTGGTGCTCTTGCCGGAGCCGGTCGGTCCGGTCACCACCACCAACCCTTTGCTCAGGTAGCAGAGCTTCTGGATCTCGACGCTGATGCCGAGGTCGTCCACCGACTTGATTTCGCCGGTGATGACCCGGAACACCGCCATGGGGCCCCGGCGCTCGCGGGCGGCGTTGCAGCGGAAGCGGGCCACGCCGGGCAGCTCGTAGGCCCAGTCGATGTCGCCCGACTCGAGAAAGTCGTCCCAATCCTTGCTGCCCATGATGCTGCGCAGCATCTGCTCCATGGCCTCGCGTTCGAAGGTCCGGCCCTCCTGCCGCTGGAGTTCGCCATCATGGCGCAGGATCACGGCCTCGCCGGTGCGAAGATGGAGGTCCGACGCGCCGGTCTCGACCGTGAGCTTGAGCAGTTGCTCGAGCTGGGTCCGGAAGCCGGAAAGCTCCTCGGGAGGCCGATAGAAGGACGACTGCCTCGGGCCAGGGGCGGACCCGACGGGAACGGCAGCGGGCGTCTGGACGGCGGCGGCCACCACCGATGGACGGATCGTGAGGCTCACCGACCCGCTGTCCGGTGCGAGCGTCGCCTCGACCGTTCCCGATGGTGCGACGTAGGCGAACGACAGATCCGCGGACTCGGTCACCGCGGACTGCAGCGTCGGCGGGGCGATCTCGCGGGCGAGCGCCACGATCTGGGCTCCGGTGAGCGCCTCCTTCGTGATTGGTCGTGGGGCGTCGCCCAGAAGGAGGGCGGCGGGCTTGCCGGGAATCAGAGAGAGGGCCTCGGCGCCTTGCTCCTGCATCACCTGGATGAACCGGTCGAGTCGGGCCACGGTGGGCTCAGCTGATGGGCCGGGCCACGCGGACGTGGGCCCGGTTGATGAAGAGGGTATAGCTCTTGACCGAGATGGCGAAGAACTGATCCGACGCGTTGAGAAAGTCCAAGGGTCGGGACCGGGTGGGAGGCAGTTCGAGAGTGGAGAAGCCGCGGAACTGGGCGCCGCCCCGCATCATGACTTCGAGGCCGACCAGCTTGGCCACCGAGACGCGAGCGGGATCATCGGGCATGACCGGGATCGCGGTGGCCACCGTGGCTACCTGGGCCTTGGAGACGAACAGGACGTCGCCATTGGGAAGGGTGATCGGGAAAAACGGGACTTCCCGATTGAGCATGTCGAGGGGGGTTTCCGCCCCCTCGTGGGCGGCCACCCGCTCCATGAGATGAAGGTCGCCGCGGATGATCATCCCCTCCGCGAGCGTCAACTCCGCAGGCACCCGCGAGGTGGATCCCCATTCGCCCATAGGATGCGCCTCCCAATGACGCCGAAAGGTTGTCGGGTCGGGAAGGCGAGGCAAGTGGGTTGAGAGTTCCGAGTTCCGAGTTCCGAGTTCCGAGCGCCGGGTTCCGAGTCCCGAGTTCGCTGTCCTGAGCCCAGTGGCGAGTCGTAGGAACGCGGAGCCGGGAACTCGGAACTGTCGTCATCCCCGGATCTCGACCGCCGCCTCCCTCTCGATCAGTCTGATCGCCTCCATGTAGTCGGCCTCCTCGCCAAGACTGGCCCGGGCGGTCCGGAACAGCTCTCGCGCCAGGTGAATCATCGGGCCCCGGATCCCCGTCGCGTCGAGCAGATCCACCGCGATGCCGGCATCCTTCTCCAGGAGCGCCAGGCGAAAGCTCCGAGGCCACGCTCCGGTCAGGACTCGCTCAGGCACCAGCACCTCGCTGACGAAGGAGCGCCCGCTGGAGGCGTTGAGCACCTCGACCGCCTGGCGTGCCGGAACCCCGGCCTTCACCAGGGCCGCGAGCCCTTCACCCACGGCGAGAATATTGACCGCCAGCAGGACGTTATTGACGGCCTTCATCGCGTGCCCGGCCCCCACCGGACCCAGGTGCTCGATCCGGTTGGCAAAGGCGGAAAGCACCGGCCGGGCCCGCTCGAAGGTGGGCCGATCGGCCCCCACCATGACCGTGAGCCGCGCCGCCTCCGCGCCGCTGGTGCCACCACTCACCGGTGCGTCGGCAAAGGCGACGCCGCGGCCGGCCAATCGGGTGGCGATCCGCCTCGAGGTCTCGGGGTCTCCCGAGGTACAGTCGAGGAAGAGGGTGCCGGATGAGAGGCCGGCCAGCAGGCCGTCAGGTCCGTCCAGCAGTGCCTCGACCTCGGCCGAGGTGGGAAGGCAGGTGATGACGACCTCGGCGTTCCGCCCGAGGTCGGCCGGCGAGGTCGCCAGTCGGACGTTGTTAGCGGCCGCGAATGCACCGGCTCGCGCCATGGTCCGGTTCCACACGGCAAGCGAGTGTTTTCCAGCCAGATGCCGGGCCATCGGGGCGCCGATGGCCCCGAGCCCGAGGAATCCGACGCGCATTTGGAAACCTCCCGACCGGAAGAAGGAGTGAAGGCAGGCGTCACCAAGTTAGCCCACCAGACAAGGCAGGGACAAACAGAAAGCCCCGGGCACCAAGCCCGGGGCTCTCGGCTCCCAGCAGAAAAAGTATCCTACGGGAAGGTGACGGCGCAGGCCTGAACCGGGTCCGCGACCCAGTTCTGTTGCACCAGGAAGTCCTTACTACCGATCAGCATGTTGGCCTTACCGCCGTTGGCCGTGGTGTAAATGGTCCCCCAAGTCCAGGCGCACTTGTCGGCGTTCTCCTCGCCTTGCGCGTCAAACCAGGCGTTGAGATCGGGGTCGGTCGTGGCCTCCTCGATCTCGTGGCCGAGAGTGTTCACTTCCCGGTCAGCCCCAATGTCGCCGTTAGGCGAAGCCATCCCCGAAGTGCAGCCGGCCGGGAACGCGTTATTGAAGGGCATGGCAGCGTAGAGTATGACCTTGCCGTTCCAGAGGAACCGACCGTGATAGGCACAATACTGGCTGCCGAAACCGCCGCCGAGGTTGGTCTTCCCGGCCGTAAAGACGGCGTAGATGGTGTTGGGATCGTAGACAATCTTGCCTTGATTGAACCCTTTGATGATCTCGTTGCGGATAGTCGCGTTCGTCACCTTGGTGCCGTTGGTGGGAGGAACCGCGGTGTTGTCGGCCCAGAAGCTGGTATAGCCGAGCGTGTTGGTCACCGTGTGACCGCCACCGACCTGATCGAAATAGGTAGTGTTGATATTGTAGTAGTTCGAGCCGCCGAGGTGCCCCAGGAAGTAGCCGACCAACGATCCGTCGGCGGTACCGGTGCCGCTGCTGCCAGCGGTGGGACCGTTCGTGTAGATCTTGCCCTTGGCCCAGTAGATGGCCACGACACTCTGGCCCTGAACGACCCGCCCGCCGTGGTAGGTGATCGGTATGGTCGCGGCACCGATGTCATTGGCGAACATCTGGGTGCCAAAGGGTCTCATGATGTGCATCTGGGTCTGGTCGCCGCCGAGCGACGGCTGAGCCAACGGGGTGTTGCCAGGCTGGGTGGGAGCGGAATTGTCGCTGCACGCCGCGATGGCCAGCACGCCACCGAGAAGTGCCACTCGGGTCAATCGCATCGCCTGCTCCTTACGTTGGAGTGGAACCGCGCCTGCTGTTTCGGATTCGAATCAGTACATTGGGTCATGGCCCAGGGCAGTCCGCCGGAAGGCCGAACGTTCCCACGTGGCCCTGGTGCCGGCCCAGGCAAAGCTGAGATATTGCACTTTTTTCCGTGGCGGCCTCGCGACAAAGTTGTCGTGTCAGGCTGGTGACGTTTGACCACCAACCGCCAATCAGGAATCATGCCTCCGCGCATTCTTCACGTCGATCTCGACGCGTTCTTCGTCGAAGTCTGCCGCCAACGACACCCCGACCTCCGGGGGGTCGAACTGCTGGTCGTCGGTGGCCGCCGGGACCAGCGCGGCGTGGTGCAGTCGGCTTCCTATGGCGCCCGCAAATTTGGGGTACACGCCGGGATGCCCATCAGCCAGGCAACGCGACTCTGCCCCACAGCCACTTTTTTCCAGGGCAGCTTCGCCCATTACCGGGAGGCTTCGCGCGCCGCGCGCCGGGTGTTGCTGCACCACTCGCCGACGGTGGTGATGGCATCGCTTGACGAGGCCTACCTCGACTTCGCCGGGACCGAGCGCCTGTACCCGGTCTCGCTCTTGGCGGCAGCCGAGCGGATCCGGGATGAGATGCACCGGGAAACCGGGCTCGACTGCAGCATCGGAATCGGCCCCAACCGAATGGTGGCCAAGCTCGCCTCGGACTCCGCCAAGCCCCGCGGCCTGATGGAAGTGCGAGCCGGGTGGGAGGAGGGTTTCCTCGCGGGGCTCTCCCTTACGGCGCTCCCGGGGATCGGCCCCCGGGCCGCGGAGCGGTTCGCGGCCCGGGGTCTCACCGAGGTGTTCCAGGTCCAGCAAATGTCGCTCCAGGAGCTGCAACGGCTGGTGGGCGATCAGGCTCGGGATCTCAAGTTCCGCGCGCACGGGCACGGCGGCGCCGCGCTCAGGGCCGGCGGGCCGCCCAAGTCGGTGAGCCGGGAGACCACACTCAGTCGGGACGCCATCGATCCGGGGCGGCTGGAGGGGCTCCTGGCCCTCTTCGCGGCCCGGGTGGCCGCCCAGCTCCGGGAAGAGGGCCTCGCGGCCCGGACCGTGACACTCAAGTTGCGCCATGGCGATTTCCACACGGTGACCCGACGCTCGACCCTTGCGGAACCCACCGACCTCGACGCCGACCTGTTCCAAGCCGCGCGGGCGTTGTTCCGCCCGGCGTTTGATGAGGCCCGTCACCGCCGCCAGGGCGTACGATTGCTTGGAGTGGCCGCCACCAACCTGGTATCCGGGATCCCGGCAGACCTGTTCGAGAGCCCTGATCGAACCCGGCAGCGGGAGCTGACCGCGGCCATGGACAAGGTGCGAGCGAAGTTCGGGTTTGACGCGGTTACGATGGGCAAGGTGCTGGAGGCGAAACGGGAGTAGGACCGTCCTGAGTGCGCCCACTCCCCCGGGTGACGTCCCCTTGATGAGGAGTCTCCCATGAGCAATCGACGTTTGATTCTGTGGTTTGTTGTCGGAGCCGTGCTGTGGATGCCGACGGCGGGGTCCGCACAGTCCTCCGCGGAGTCCGAAGCCGGCTGTGCCGACGGCAACGCCCAGTCGTGCTGGATCGCCGGAGTACTGCAGGAACGGATAAACCTGGCCCGGGCGGCGGCCTACTACCAACGGGGCTGTGAGGGCGCCTACGCGGAGAGCTGTCGCGCCCTCGGCACCCTGTACGCCGAAGGCCGTGGAGTCACCCCCAACGGATCGCGGGCGAGCGCCCTCTTCCAGCGGAGTTGCGAGTTGGGGCTGGCCAAGGCCTGCAACGACCGTGGTGCCCTGCTGCAGTTCGGCCGCGGGATCGAGCAGAACACCAGCCAGGCCACCGCTCTCTACCGGCGCGCCTGCGACCTGGGTGACCCCGACGGATGCGGCAATGCCGGGCTCATGTACCAAAGTGGCCAGGGCGTCATCAGAAGTCCGGCTCAAGCCGCGGCGTTCCTCGGCAAGGCGTGTGACGGAGGGATCGGGCCTCGGTGTACCACGCTGGGCCTGATGCTCGAGACCGGGGACGAGCTGATCGGGGTCAACTTTCCGCGAGCCGCCCAGATCTATCAGCGGGGGTGCGATCTCAACGATCCCCACAGCTGTGCCCGACTGGGCGGTCTATATCAGGATGGCCGCGGCGTGCGGCAGGACCAGACTCGAGCCGACGCCCTCTTCCGTCGCGCCTGCGACATCGGGGCACCGGACCTCTGCCGCGCGGGAAGGGTCGTTCCGGTGATGCCGAATCAGTAAGCGGTAAGCGGTGCGCGGTAAGCGGGACGCTCCTTGAACCTTGACCCTCCGACGCCAATGGCATCGGAGGGTCTTTCCTCATGGAACGCCCTGCTCACCGCTACCGCTCACCGCTGTCTCAGGTCCTTCCCTTCAAACCGCAATCCCACCGACCCGCCCGCGGCATCCGCCTTGGAAACCTCGGCACCCAAGTCTTTGAAGGTGGCTACGCTGCCGTCGAGCGCATAGGCCTGGACGCTACTGTTGAGGAAGAGGGGGTAGTAGCCGATGTGTTCGCGCACCACGCCGGGGAGGACGGGACAGTAACAGTCGACTGCGCCGGCCAGGCCGGCGTTGATCCGGATGCCGAGTCCCTGGTTGGTGGCATTGGTAATGAGTGGTGCGAAATAGGGGGAGCCCGCACTCCGCGAATCCACCGCCCAGTGGATCTTGCCCCGCGGCTTCTCGTCGGCAAGGGTCCCCTGCATGTCGCTCCCCATGGGATTCCCATTGCGGAAGACCGGCCGCACCAGGAACCACTGCGCCACCAGTCGCTGGCCCCGGGGAATCTTTCGGGTGAGCGAGCCACCCGGCGCCACCTGTAAGGTCTCGGTGTTGAGGGTCACCTTGATCGGATCGATCAACCGGTTCTCGAGCGTGAGAGTCGCCGCCCCGAAGAAGAGCAGATACACCGCCGCGGCGACCGCTACCACGGCCCCACCCAACAGCACAATCGGAATCGTCAGGAAAGAGCGGTCGGGCCTGGGCTCGGGCGACTGGGTGGTTGGGGGCGGCTTATCCGGAGGGGCGCCGGGCGGTCCCGCGGCCTTCCGTTCCGAGCTCGGCATGACCTCGGTGGCGTCATCCGCGTTGATCCGCTTGGCCACCCGTTCCGCGCTGATCTCTGCCTGGGAGCCGCTCTTCCGTCCATCGTTCAGGGCGTCCAGTACCTGCGATGCCGACTGGAAGCGCTCGGCGGGCCGCTTAGCCAGGCAGCGCACAATGATATCGGAAAAATACTTCGGAATCTTCGCATTCTTGTTGGTAGGAATCGGCACCGGTTCGGTGAGGTGCTTCCCGACGATTTCCTGAGAGGTCTCCCCGTCATACGGTGGAGCCCCCGTGACCATCTGATAGAGCATGGCCCCCATGGCGTAGATGTCGGTTCGGGCATCGATGTCCCCCTGTCCCAGCGCCTGCTCCGGGCTCATGTACTGGGGCGTGCCTACCACGAAACCGGTCTGGGTCATCTTCGAAGGAGTGCCGGTTATCTGCTTAGCGATGCCGAAGTCCACCAGGAGGGCCCGGCCGCTGCTCGCCTCGATCATCACATTGTCGGGCTTGATATCGCGGTGCACCAGCCCGTTCTCGTGGGCATGCGCCAGCGCGTCGAGAATCGGCTTGGCGATGGCCAGGGCCCGTTCGGGCGCGAGGGCGCCCTGGGACCGGAGGAGCGCGCCCAATGACTGCCCCTCGACGAAGGGCATGGCGTAGTACACCAACCCTTCGCCATCTCCCACGAAGTGAATCGGCAGAATGTTGGGATGATTGAGCCGGGCAATCGCCCGCGCCTCCTGCTTGAACCGCTCCAGCATACCGGAGGACCAGGCGATGTCGGGCTTCAGCACCTTCACCGCCAGCCGACGCTGCAGGTCCTTGTCCCAGACCTCGTAGACCTCGGCGAAGCCGCCTTGGCCCAGGAGACGCCGGACCTCGTATTTGTTTCCCAACGCCTTCGACAGCTTGTCTTGGACGCTCGGCTCGGAGGGCGGCGGCGGCGAGGGAGTGACCGCCCCGCTGCTCAGGACGGTAGGACTCTGGGCGCCACAGCGCATGCAGAAGGCCGCGTCGGCCGGGAGGGGAGACTGGCAGGAGACGCAGAGGAGGTCGGGCATGGGAAATAATGTATAGGCGTTGGGGGGTGGGTGTCAGGTGGTAGGCGGTAGGTAGTAGGTGGCCGGTGGTAGGTTGCAGAGGGGAAGGCGACATTCCTGGCGCGTAGCACCTCCCACCTACGACCTACGACCTGCTACCGTCACCTGCTACCTGCTACCTGCTTCCTACTACCTGCGCCACGCCCCAAGTTGCCCCCTGACCCATCGAGGACCCAGATTTAAGGCCATGCCTCCATCGCTGCCGACCTTCACGACGGACATCCTGAATGGGATGCAGCGGCCCGCCAGGGCGGACCGGTATTAGATGCGGCATTCCCGGGGGGTTGCCATTCTGGTGTTCGCGGACGCCGAGGTGCTCGATGTCTGCGGGCCTTACGAGGTCTTCTCGGTCACCGGGCGCCGGCACGACCTCGAGCCATTCAAAGTGTTCCTGGTGGCCGAGCGGCCTGGCCCAGTGACGCTCCGGAATGGCCTCAGCGTGAACCCTCAATACACGCTCGCCACGGCGCCAGCGGCGGATCTGCTGCTGATTCCCGGTGGCATCGGGACCCGGCGGGAGCTGAACAATCCCGTGGTGGTCGACTGGATCCGCGCGCGCGCGGCCGCAGCGGAACTGGTCCTCTCGGTCTGCACCGGCGCGCTGCTCCTCGGCAAAGCCGGAGTGCTGGATGGACTCGAGGCCACTACCCACTACGGGGCCATGGACTTGCTCCGCCAGGTAGCGCCCAAGGCGCGGGTGGTGGAGGGCAAGCGATTCGTGGACAATGGTACGGTGATACTATCGGAAGGCGTCTCGGCCGGGATCGACATGTCACTTCACGTGGTTGAGCGGTTGCTGGGCTATGAGTTCGCCGAGGAGGCCGCGCACTATATGCAGTACCACTGGGAATGGAACGAAACCGGAATCGAGGACGAAGGCCTGTGAACCAGCCCACTCCCAGGACGGGTTTGTCCTTTCTTTTCCTCGTGTCCGGCCTCACCGGCTCGGCGGTCGCTCAGGCCCCCAAGATCACGCCGGCGGGCGATCCGTCCGTGCAATCCGATACGATCTACCGGCTCGCGGTGGACCCCGCCGAGTACCCCGACCAGCCTTTCATCTACCTGCTGGACGATGGAGTCGTGCGATTCGAAGCCGACGGCCGCGGTCGGCGGACCTACCGCCAGATCATCCAGGTGCTGACCCGGGAAGCCGCCGAGAGCTGGGGCGAGCGCTCGTTCTCCTATAGCAGCGATCGCGAACGCCTGACGGTGAACTGGATCCGGGTGGTGAAGCCGAGCGGCGAGGTCATCAGCGACAAGCCGGTGCACGAGCAGGAGTCGATTGCGCCGGTGGCGCAGGAGTCGCCGGTCTATTCCGACCTGAAGGTGCGTCGCATGTCGGTCGGCGGACTGGTGCCCGGCACCCTTCTCGACTTCAGCTACACGGTGGAGATCCTCAAGCCGATCATGCCGGGCGACTTTTCCTCCGCCTGGCGGGTCACTACCGGCCGTCCGGTGCGCCGATCGCGGTTCATCGTGGACCTCCCCGCCTCGCTGCAGCCGATCATCAAGGAACGGAACCTCCCCTTTCCCCGCCAGAGCACCGAGGCCCATGGCCGCCGGGTCTACACCTGGGCCACCGCCGACGTACCCCAGCTCGAGCTGGACGCCTTCACGCCCGATTCCAACGGTCGGGTTGTTTCGATCGACATCGCGGCGCCGATTTCGTGGGGTGAGGTGGCGCGCTGGTACGCCGGGCTCGCGAAGGATCGCTACGGGATGAACCCGGCGCTGGAACGGGAACTCTCGGGCCTCGTCAGGGACGCGCGCAGTCTGGAGGATTCCCTTCGGGCGGTCCACCGATGGGTGACGCAGGATTTCCGGTACGTTTCGCTCTCGCTCGGCATCGGAGGGTTTCAGCCCCGTCTCCCCGCCTCGGTCCTCGAGACCCGGTACGGGGACTGCAAGGACAAGGCAACCCTGTTCATCGCCCTGGCCCGTCACATGGGAGTCGAGGCCTTTCCGGTGCTCCTCAGCTCGACCGGGGGGATCGATCGCACGACGCCCTCAGCGCAGGCCTTCGATCACATGATCGCCGCGGTCCGGCGACCGGCGGGCTACCTCTATCTGGACCTGACGGCCGAACTCACCCCGTTCGGCTCCCTGCCCCCCGCGGAGCAGGGAGAGTTTGGGCTTCTGGTTCAGCCGGACGGCCAGGGCGAGGAGATTGAGTTTCCGGCCGACCCGCTGATCGCGAACCGAAGCGAGAATCTGATCGAGGGGGAGCTGACCGCGGCCGGCGAGTTCCGCGGCCGACTGACGCGAAGGGCCAGCGGCAGCCAGCAGTATGGTCTGCGTAGCGCGCTGAGCTCGGCCACCCAGATGACGCGGGAGCAACGCGAGAATATCACCCGGGCCATCGCCAACGGGGTGTTCGAGGGCGCGAGCGGTGACAGCCTGGAGCTCTTCGATGGGCGCGACCTCCGGGCGGAGCCGCGGATCTCCCTGGTGGTGCGGAGTCCCAAGGCCATCGCCAACGCAGGCGGCACCGACATCCTCACGCTGCCACTGGAGAATTACGCCAGCCCCAAGCTGATCGCGGATCTCGAGGCGGCAGGTCCCCGGCACGATCCGATTGACGCGGCGGCCGTGGTCGGCCCCTACGAGGAGAGTTCGGAATTCAGGCTCACCCTCCCGGAGGGTTGGCACGGGCGGCTCCCGCCCAACGTGGCCGACTCGAGCGAGTTCGGGGTCTATCGGGCGGAGTACGACCAGACCGGGCGCCAGCTCCGGGTGCTGCGGCAGATCCGCGGAGCCAAAGGCATCCAACCGGCAGAGCAGATGCCGGCGCTACTCGGGTGGCTCAAGTCGATCTCAAGAGATGACGCGCGTTTTCTGGTATTGGAGCACTGAAAGAACCTCTTCGCCACGGATGGACACGGCAACACTGATTGGCCCACACCACGACCGCGCTCCGAGACCAGGCCGCAATCCGGGTTCATCCGCGGCGGTTTGACTGTTCATTCGAACGAGTACTGATGTCTGTTCCCTTACGCGATTTCAGTGGCCTCGATCTGGCCAGTCGGAAATGGTTGGAGGAAGCGCACGCCAAGCTCACGACTCTGGCCGCCGTTCTCGACTGGGGTCGGACCCAGCGGCCGCCGGTGGCACCCTTCCGCTTTCCTTCGCCGTAGTGGCCTCGCCCCTCGGCCCCAGTGCGGCCGTACGGGAGCGGTTGGTCCAAGCCGGGCGCTGAAGGCACCTCTGGGCGACCGTCGAATCCCTCCGCCGCACCGACCCAATCCGCTGACAATCAACGGCTTAGCCGATCGCTTCATGCCATCATGAGAGTGCAATCTGAGCTGGATTACTTGAACAGAGGCTCATGTTCATTCGCCTTGACGTGCTCTCACGCAACATTCATTGCAACTGATGCACAATTCTATTGACAGTCAGCAACCGAGTGGTTATCCTGTTGCGCGCCGGAGGGTTCCTCCGGCCTTCGCATATTCGCATGCCGGAGCCAGTATGTTGCGCCCGACCGTCGCCGACAGCCGGTTGATTCTCCGTTCAGGGTGCTGCGCCGTGGTCGGCCGGGACCTTCGAAATACCGGCGCGCGCCGCACGGTGGACGCGGTGCGCGACCTTCGCATCGAGGTCGGAGCCTCTCACCGATGCTGGCTGGGGTACCAGGGCAAATTCTCTCGACTATCACGACCGCGTTGATCCTGAACATCTAACCTCCGAGCGAGCTATGGCCACCACCGCGAAACCCACAGCCCCCCAGCGCCAGAGGGCGGCGACCGACGTGAAACGGCTGTTCGATCTCATCAAGCAGCAAGACATCCAAGTGGTGGACGTGAAGTTCACCGACCTCCCGGGCACCTGGCAGCATTTCTCGATCCCCGCGAACACGCTGGACGAGGAAATGCTGAAGGACGGCCTGGGCTTCGACGGATCTTCCATCCGGGGATTCCAGGCCATCAATGAGAGCGACATGTTGCTGATCCCGGACGCCTCGACCGCGTTTGTGGACCCGGTCCTCTCGGTGCCGACGCTGTCGTTGACCTGCGACGTCTACGACCCGATTACGCTGGAACCGTATTCGCGGGACCCCCGGTTCATCGCCTTCAAGGCCGAGGAGTACCTGAAGACCAGCGGCATCGCGACGACGTCCTATTGGGGACCCGAGGCGGAGTTCTTCATCTTCAATTCGGTGCGCTTTGATCAGAATGCGCACGAAGCCTATTACCACATCGATTCGGAAGAGGGGATCTGGAACGCGGGGCGGAACGGGAGCCCCAACCTGGGACATCGTCCGCGACACAAGGAAGGCTACTTCCCGGTGCCGCCGGTCGATCGGCTCCAGGACGTCCGTTCGAAGATCATGCTGGCGCTGGTCGCGGCGGGGATACCGGTGGAGGTACAGCACCATGAGGTGGCCACCGCGGACCAGGCCGAGATCGATTTCCGCTTCGGCACCCTGGTGCAAACCGCCGACCGAATGCTGGCGTACAAGTACATCGTCAAGAATGTCTGCCACAACCTGGGGTACACGGCGACGTTCATGCCCAAGCCGCTGTTCGGCGACAACGGCTCCGGGATGCACGTGCACCAATCGCTGTGGAAGGACGACAAGCCGCTGTTCTACGACGAAAAGGGCTACGCGCTGCTCTCCGACACCGCTCGGTGGTACATCGGCGGCCTGATCGCGCATGCCCCGGCCCTACTCGGGCTCTGCGCCCCGACCACCAACAGCTACCGGCGGCTGGTGCCGGGCTTCGAGGCGCCGGTCAACCTGATGTACTCCCAGCGGAACCGCTCGGCCATCTGCCGGATCCCGACCTACTCCAGCAGCCCCAAGGCGCGGCGGGTCGAGTTCCGGGCGCCGGATCCCTCCTGCAATCCCTACCTCGCCTTCTCCGCGCTGCTCATGGCCGGACTCGACGGGGTCAAGAAGAAAATCGAGCCGCCCAAGCCGATCGACGAAGACCTCTACGAGCTGCACGACGAGCGGAAGGCAAGCATCAAGATGGTACCCGGCTCCCTCGCCGAGGCCATTGACGCGCTGGAACGGGACCACCAGTTCCTGCTCGAGGGAGAGGTCTTTACCCCGGATGTGCTGGAGAACTGGATCACGATGAAACGCACGAAGGACATCCCGGCGATCAACTTGCGGCCGCATCCGTATGAGTTTTTCCTGTATTATGATGCCTGAGTGAGAGGGCTTTGGACTATGGGCTGTGGGTCGTGAGCGATGACGGGTTCGGTAGCTGGCCTCAACTGACAGCTCACAGCTCGTAGCTCACAGCTTATAGCTCACAGCCCATAGCCCACAGCCAGCCCAGAGCCCAGCACCAACCAACCCGAGTTGGAGCCCTCATGGAAAACATCAACCCCGCCGACACCGCCTGGATGCTGGTCTCTACTGCGCTGGTGCTGCTGATGACCCCGGCGCTGGGGTTCTTCTACGGCGGACTGGTGCGCTCGAAGAACTCGCTCAATACCATGATGATGAGTTTCGTGGCGCTGGGCGTGGTCGGGGTGGTCTGGGCGCTCCTGGCCTACAGCCTGGCGTTCGGGGATGGAAACGCCTGGATCGGCAGCGGGGCCAACGCGCTGCTCGCCGGCGTGGGAACGGAGGCGAAGGGCACCATTCCACACCTCCTGTTCATGGCCTTCCAGGGCACCTTCGCCATTATCACCGCGGCGCTGATCTCCGGCGCCGTGGTTGAGCGGATGCGATTCGGGCCGTACGTCGCCTTTCTCGTGCTCTGGTCGCTGCTGGTCTACGCGCCGGTGGCCCACTGGGTGTGGGGCGGGGGCTGGCTCATGAGCCGCGGCATCCTCGACTTCGCCGGTGGCACCGTGGTGCATATCAACGCCGGCATCTCCGCGCTGGTCGCGGCCGTCGTGCTGGGCGCCCGCAAGGATTACGGCCGTCAGGCGATCCTGCCTCACAACGTGCCGTTCACGCTGCTGGGCGCGGGTTTGCTCTGGTTCGGGTGGTTTGGCTTCAACGGCGGGAGCGCGCTGGCGGCCAATCAGCTCGCGGCGCTCGCCTTCACCAACACCTTCCTCGCCCCCATGGCCACCTTGGTCGTCTGGGTGCTGCTCGATCACCTCCGGACCGGGCATGCGACGGCGGTCGGCGCCGCCACCGGGATCGTGGTGGGGCTGGTCGCGATCACACCGGCGGCCGGCTATGTCAGCCCGACCGGCGCCCTGACGATTGGTGCGCTCGCGGCGTTCCCGACCTACTTCGCCATTGTGTTCCGGTCGCGCACCCGGCTCGACGACTCGCTCGACGTCTTCGCGGGCCACGGGATCGGTGGCATGACCGGTGCCCTCTTGACTGGAGTATTCGCGCAGAAGGCCTGGAACTCCGGCGGGGCCGATGGACTCCTGGCGGGAAACGCCGCACAGCTCGGGGTCCAGGCCCTGGGCGTGCTGGCCTCGGTGGTCTACGCGGGGACCATGACCTTCGTGATCCTCAAGCTCCTGGGCCTCGTCACCTCACTCCGGGCCGCCCCACGCACCGAGGGCGTGGGGATGGACGTGAGCCAGCACGGCGAGGAGGCCTACACCAGCGGCGAGGGCTCGATTCTCGTCCTGCCCGCGGTCGCGGTGACTGCCGCGCCCGTCGCCACCCTCACCCCACACCCCGTGGCGCGTTGACGCCCCCGAGGACGCCATGAAGCTCATCGTCGCCATCATCCGGCCCGACCGGCTCAACGAGGTGCTTGAGGCCCTCTATCACGCCGAGGTGCGGGGACTCACCGTCTCCCGGGTGATGGGACACGGCGGGGAAACCGACCGGGTCGAGACCTATCGGGGCACCACGGTCAAGATGGAACTGCAGGAAAAGGTGCGCCTGGAGATCGGCGTATCGGAGCCGTTTGTCGCCGTCACCGTGAAGGCGATCCTTGCCGCGGCGCGGACCGGCGAGGTGGGAGACGGAAAGGTGTTCGTGCTTGACGTCAATCAGGTGCACCGGATCCGCACCGGCGAGCGCGACGAATCCGCCGTGACTCCGCCAGTTCCCGTGTCGAGCTAGCGCTCACCGCTTACCGCTTACCGAAAGAGGAGTCCAAGTCATGAAGTTGATTACCACGGTTATCCGCCCCGAGCGCCTGCCCGAGGTCAAGGCGGCCCTCTTTCGCGCCGGCGTCACCGGCATCACCATCAGCCGGTGCAGCGGCCACGGCGGGGAGCGGGAGCTCATCGAGCATTACCGCGCCTCCAGCCTGGTGCTCGAGTTCCGAGAGAAGATCAGAATCGAAATGGCCTGCTCGGAACCGTTCGTCGAACCCACCATCAAGGCCATTCTGGCCTCCGCCCGCACCGGCGAGGTGGGCGACGGCAAGATCTTCGTCCAACCGTTGGAGCGGGTCATCCGCATCCGCACCGGTGAATCCGACAACGCCGCGCTCACGCCGGTCACGGCCGACGAGGTGCAGCGGCATGCGCTCGAGGCCGCGGAGGTGGCCCCAGTGCTGTAAAGCGGAGAAAGGGGAAAGGGGAAAGGGGAACGGGGAACGGGGAACCGGCCGGCCGCATCGGCTCGACCCGTTTTTCGCGGGGGAGCTTCTTGTTCCGGCCATGATCTCCAATACATTTCGCCTCGCGAGTCATTCTTAGGGAACGAAGCCAACTTCCCCGTTCCCTGTTCCCTGTTCCCTGTTCCCCGTTCCCCGGTCCCCGGTCCCCTCTCCTCATGCCTCACAACCTCCGCAGCCGCACCATCACCCAAGGGGTCCAACGCACCCCTAACCGCGCCATGCTCCGCGCCGTCGGGTTCGGCGAGAGTGATTTCGAGAAGCCGATTATCGGCATCGCGAACGGGTACAGCACAATCACTCCGTGCAATGCCGGGCTCAACCTGCTGGCGAACCGGGCGGACCAGGCGGTCAGGTCGGCCGGGGGGATGCCGCAGATGTTCGGGACCATCACGGTGAGTGACGGGATCTCGATGGGCACGGAAGGAATGAAATACTCCCTGGTCTCCCGGGAGGTCATTGCCGACTCCATCGAGACCGCCTGCAGCGCCGAGTGCATGGATGGTGTGGTCGCGATCGGTGGCTGTGACAAGAACATGCCCGGGGCCCTGATCGCGATCGCCCGGATGAACATCCCGGCCATCTTCGTGTACGGCGGCACCATCAAGCCCGGGCACCTGCACGGCCGGGACCTGACCGTCGTGAGCGCCTTCGAGGCGGTGGGCCAATTCGGCGCGAAGAAGATCAACGCGGAGGAATTACTCGAGGTCGAGCGCCACGCCTGCCCCGGGGCCGGCTCCTGCGGCGGAATGTTCACCGCCAACACGATGTCCTCCGCCATCGAAGCGATGGGAATGAGCCTGGTCGCTTCTTCCACCATGGCCGCGGAAGACCCGGAGAAGGCGGACAGCGCCGCCCGTTCGGGGGAAGTGCTGGTGGAGGCGGTCAAGGGTCAACTCCTGCCCCACCGGATCATGACCCGGCAGGCCTTCGAGAACGCCATCGCGGTGGTCATGGCCATCGGCGGCTCCACCAACGCGGTGCTGCATCTGCTCGCCATCGCCCACGCGACGGGCGTCCCTCTCACGCTCGACGACTTCGAGACCATCCGGGCCCGGGTACCGGTGCTCTGCGATCTCAAGCCGTCGGGTCGTTTCGTGACCACCGATCTGCACCAGGCCGGCGGCATCCCCCAGGTGATGAAGATCCTGCTCGGCGCGGGGCTCCTGCACGAGGACGCGCTCACCATTACCGGGCGAACCATCGCAGAATCGCTCTCCCACTGTCCCACCGTCCCACGGGCCGATCAGGAGGTGATCCGCCCCCTCGACCACCCGCTCTACGCCCAGGGCCATCTTGCCATCCTCCGAGGCAACCTGGCCGAGGAGGGAAGCGTCGCGAAGATCACGGGGATGAAATCGACGCGGATCACCGGCCCAGCGCGCGTCTTCGAATCGGAAGAAAGCTGCCTCGAGGCGATCCTGGCTGGCACCATCAAGCCGGGGAATGTGATTGTGATTCGCTACGAGGGCCCCAGGGGGGGACCCGGCATGCGCGAGATGCTGGCGCCCACCTCGGCGCTGATCGGCTCGGGGTTGGGGGATTCGGTTGGGCTCATCACCGACGGACGATTCTCCGGGGGGACCTATGGGATGGTGGTCGGGCACGTGGCACCCGAGGCGGCGGTCGGGGGCACTATCGCGCTGGTGAGGGAGGGAGATTCGATCACCATTGATGCCGAGCGAAGGCTGCTACAGCTGAACCTACCCGATCAGGAAATCGCCGCACGACGAAAGGACTGGCTGGCCCCCGTACCGCGTTATACCCGCGGCGTCCTGGCCAAGTACGCCAAGCTGGTGTCGAGCGCCAGTCGGGG
>JBGPJS010000008.1:0-23334 GCA_041485505.1 Gemmatimonadota bacterium
CCCCGGTTCGCCGCCTCAGAAGGATGCAGACCGGTCGATTGGCCTGGTCTATCCGCGTTGTTCTGGGTCCATCTGCGGCTGCATTGGTCTTATCTACCCCAGGTCGGAGGCGAGATGATGTCCAAGACCCGCGGTTTCACCTTCGTCGAGATGCTGGTCGTGATGATCGTGATCGGCATCCTCGCGGCGCTGGCCATTCCCAAACTGCAGAACTCCAAGAGCAAAGGTGTGGTCGCGGCCATGACCTCCGATCTCCGGGCTATCGCGGAGGAACAGGAGGCGTACTACTTCCAGAATCGAACCTATACCACCAATCTCGCGGCACTCAACGCCAATCCGACCACCGGCAACACCATCGTGATCAACGAGGGTACCGCGAGTGGCTGGTCGGGGACCCTAAGCAACGGGACCGTGAGCCAGAAGTGCTACGTCTTCACGGGGACGGCGGCGCCGGTGGGGACAGCGACGAAGGATGGGGTGATTGATTGTTCGTGAGCATTGCCTCCACCACCGGCCGGATCATTCTCGTGATGCACCCGCGGCCCTTCCAGCCGCTTCCGGATCTGCTCGATCATCGGAAAAGGGCTGGCGCATCGGCTCGACTGCCTTCCAGGCCGGTCGGTGAGGGAAAGCGGGCACGGAGGGTCACAATACAGAAGAGCAGCACTACGAGGATCAGGTGAGATCCATGGAAGCGGGGTGTAGTCCCCCAATCGCGGGCTGCTGGCGGGACGGGCGCGCGATCCGGTTGGAATGAATATCGTTGCTGCCTCGGTCGATGCCGGGGCCGGCCGTTATTGCGGAACCCCGTCCCGATCGGGCTCTCGCCGCCTCCGCCGCACTCCCGGCCACCAGTTCCACTCCCCCGCCAGATGCATGATGGCCGGCACCAGCACCATGCGGATGATCGTCGCGTCCAGCAGCACTGCAACCGCGAGGCCGAATCCCAGGAACTGCATCGCCAGCACTCGGGCAAACGCAAAGACCCCGAACACCAGAATCATGATGAGCGCGGCCGAGGTGATGGTCGACGCCGTGGCACTCAGGCCTTCCTGCGTGGCCAGATCGTTCACGCCGGTTCGGTCGAATGCCTCCTTCACTCGGGCGAGGAGGAACACCTCGTAGTCCATGCTCAGGCCGAAGACCACCGCGAAGACCAGCACCGGCACCACCACGAAGATCGCCGAGGTCGGGCCGCTCAACCCCAGGACCGAACTGCCGATCCCGTGCTGAAACACCAGCACGATGAGCCCGAAAGTCGCGCTCACCGAGAGCGAGTTCATGATCACCGCCTTGACCGGCACCAGTACCGACCGGAAGGCGATGGCCAGCATCACCGCGGTTACGCTGAGGATCATCACGACGAGGAGCGGGAAGCGGTCGAGCAGGATGTTCTGCAGATCGAGTGACGCTGCCGTGTAGCCCCCTACCGTGACCGTGGCTCCCTTGAGCTGCTTGATCCTTCCCGTGGCCGCCAAGCGCCGGGCCCGACGCACCACGTCCATCGAGGAGGTGAGCGAAGTGGTGTCGGTGACGATCAGGTCCAGAAGCGCCAACCGGCTATCGCTGCTCAGATACGCGTCCAGGAAGTCGGGATACTGCTCATGGGCGGCCTTGAGGTCGCTGTAGAGCAGCGAATAGCTGAGGAGGGAAGTGCCCTTCTTGAGATCGACGATGCTCTTGACCTGCCCCACCCGGGGGTCCGCCCTGAGGGAATCGGAGAGGGCCTTGAGTCCCCGGAGCGAGGTCGCGTTCACGGCGGTCTGGCCCGGCGCCACCTCCACGACTACTCGAATCGGCTGAATCACGCTGGCCACACCGATCCGCTCCAGCTCGCCGACTCCCTGCCCTGCCTCGCTTTCCTTGGGCCACCAGTTATGGGCCGGGAGGCCAATTCGCATCCAGAACACCGGTGCGGTGAGCGTCGCGATCACGAGGCCGCCCACTGTAAGCGCCCGCCGTGGGTGCCGGCTCAGCGTCCGGGCCCATTTCTCCCAGACCGTCGGCGCGTGGTACCAGGCCAACCGTCGCGCCAGCCAGCGCGGCCGGTCGATCTGCCGACCCAGGACCGCGAGCAGCGCAGGCAGTAGCGTCGTTGACAGTGCGACCGCGACGCCGACCACGACCAGCCCGCCAAGACCGACGCTTCGGGTTTCTACCAGTGGTGTGAACAGGAGCGCGGCGAATCCCACCACCACGGTAAGCCCCGAAGTAACCACGGCCGCCCCCGCCGTTGTGATCGCCTTCACGGCCGCCTCGCGGCGGCGCAGCCCCTTGTAGAGCTCCTCCCGGAACCGGGTCACGATGAGGAGTGAGTAGTCGATCCCCACGCCCAGGCCGAGCATGCTCGTCATATTCAGAACGAACACCGACATCGGGGTGTAGTGCCCCAACACCGTGACGATCGCCAATGTCACCCAAATCGCCATGAATCCGACGATCAAGGGCAGGGCGGCCGCCACCAGTGCGCCGAAGGCCAGGACCAGAACCACCATGGTGAGGGGAAGGAGGCGGACCTCTCCCCGCTTGCTGTCGCTGGCGCTGATGTTGCGGACGTCGAGATCAAGGGGGGAGCGGCCCGTCACCCGTACCCGATAGTTGCCGCTGTCGGCCGGGAATCCACGCAGGATCCTCTGCACAACCTCGCGGACCGGGAGCACGAGTTTTCCCACGCTGTCGGAGTGGGGGACGTTCAGCGCCAGCAACAGGAACGTGGTCGTGCGGTCATGGCTGATGAATGTCGAATCGCCGGTGGACTGGAAGGAAATGACCCCGCGGACATAGGAGGGCTGACCGAGCGCGGCGGTCAGGCTGTCGAGTATCTCCTTGGGGCGACCGGAATCGATCGGAGCGGGGGCGGCAAAGGTGACGGCGAAGAACTCGTTGAGCGGGCGGGGGAAGCGCACCCGTAACAGATCGTCCGCTCGGGAAGCCTCGGTCGGCTGACCGGTCCCGCCGCGGGCGTTCAGGACTTCGAGGACGTGCGGGGCCTGGTGCGCCGCGATCACCCCGACGACGGTCCACATTGCGATGATGGCCCAGCGCCAACGGACCAGGCTGCGCGCGAGAATCTCTTTCACGGGCGAAATGTTAGACGGCGAAAGGGCCCTACGCCAGCCTTGGCTGGCGAACACCGTAGGACCGGTCCCATATTGCACCTACCCATGTCGCGCCTGCTCCTGAT
Source organism: Gemmatimonadota bacterium (assembly GCA_041485505.1). GTDB lineage: Bacteria > Gemmatimonadota > Gemmatimonadetes > Gemmatimonadales > GWC2-71-9 > JBDUEA01. Next base: position 3,185 of record JBGPJS010000008.1, read on the forward strand.
CGCCATCCTCCTGGTGCTGGTCTTCCTCATCCTGGGCGACAAGCTGGGTCGAGGGCGACCCGCTTCTCCGGCGGCCAGTCCCGCGCCCTCCGCGATCGGTCCCCTTCCCGGTTCCAGCTCTCCCCACGCGGCGGTGGCCGCCGCCGGCCGCGCCGACTCACCGACTCCGATTTCGCCAAATGGGGGTGAGGGCGAGGCACCTCCGGTCGACCGGCTGGCGCGCCTGGCCGTGCGGCGCCGTCTCCGGGCGGAGGCCGACTATACCTATCTCGACTCCCTGATCGCGAACGCCGACTCCCTCGTTAGACGGTGGCCCGATTTGAATGGGCGCCGATTGCGCGTCGCGATTGTGAGCGATGGCCCGGCCGATTTTCAGCCGAATATGGCCGACTTCGTCCGGGAGGCGCTCAGTCACTGGGAAGAAACCGGTGCCGGGATTGGCTTCGTGACCGTGGATGACACCATCAGCGCCGATGTGACGGTGCGCTGGATCGACCACTTCTCGGCCGACAAGGCCGGCCAGACCGATCTGCTCTGGAACCAGCTGGGGCGGATCAAGCACGCGAGCATCAGCCTCGCGATCCACACCGCCGTCGGTCATCGTCTTCCCGACGCCGGGCTCCGCGCCGTCGCACTCCACGAGGTCGGTCATGCCATCGGCCTTCCGCACTCTCCGGATCCGTCCGACGCCATGTACCCCTCCGCCCGAGCAACCGCACCGACTGAGCGGGATCGTCGGACCCTGGCCCTGCTCTACGAGCTGCCGACGGGTGACATCAGAGACGTGCCGGACTCGGCTGACTCGGGAGTACGGCCGTCCACGAAGTGAATCGAATGACCACCTTCTCCGATCGCCCGTTAGGAGGCGCCCTGTTCCGCGCCATATCCCTGGCCCCGCTCCTGTATCCCACCTCCGCCCCCGCCCAGTCGTTCTCAACCGTGGATTCTGCCGTGCGGGTTGGAATCGATCAGGGGGTCTATCCCGGCGCGGTCGTAGTAATTGGTCGGGGGGACACGGTGCTGTATGCCGCCGGGTACGGACACCTCCAGTGGCAGACCTCGTCCCCGGTGCCTTCGCCAGACTCGACCCTTTGGGATCTCGCCTCGCTGAGCAAGGTCGTGAGTACCACCAGCGCCGTGATGCTGCTGGTCGAGCGGGGGCGCGTCGATCTGGATGCTCCGGTGGCCCGGTATCTCCCGCGATTCACCGGTGGGCGGAAGAGCGAAGTCACGGTGCGCATGCTCCTCGATCACACCAGCGGTCTCCGCAGCTACGTGGAGTTTTTCCGGCTGGCCCCGACTCGCGATAGTGCGATCTCGCTGCTCTACGCCGAGCCGCTCCGTCGGCCTCCCGGCGCCGTCGCCGAGTACAGCGATCTCAACGCGATGCTCCTGGGCCTTCTGGTGGAGCGGGTCAGCGGCGAGCCGCTCGATACTTTCGCCACTCGGGAGGTCTTCCGACCGCTCGGCATGGTCGAGAGTCGCTATCGGCCCGCGAGCGGAGTCGCAGGTCGGACGGCCCCGACCGGGTTGTGGAAAGGACACCCCTCGCGGGGTGTCGTGAACGACCAGAACGCGGTTCGTTTCGGTGGAGTGGCCGGGCACGCCGGGGTGTTCGCGACCGGTAGCGACCTTGCGCGTTTCGCCCGGATGTGGCTCGCCGACGGGGCAACCCGATCGGGGCAGTTCGTGCAGGCGTCGACCATCCACCGGTTCCTCAGCCATTCGCCCGGGAGCGGCACCCGACTGCTGGGCTGGGATTCGCCCGAGCCACATCCTATCGGTTCGTGCCCCTACGGCACCCTGCTGAGCCCCTCGGCGTACGGCCACACCGGCTGGACCGGGACGCTGTTGTGGATAGATCCGCAGAGGGATCTCTTCCTGGTCTTTCTGACCAATCGGAGCTACGCCCCGAAGGTGGGTCATTCGATCAGTCGCCTTCGGGCGGTTCGGGCTGCCCTTTCCGATGCGGTGGTGCGCGCCGTCCCGCAGCGCTAATTTTCCCGGATGAGGAGGCGGCCATGATCAGTCCAGACACCATCAGGAAGGCCCTGCGGGGCGTGAAGGACCCGGAGCTCAACCTCAACATCATGGACATCGGGCTGGTGTATGATGTCGAAGTGAGTGAGGAGGGTGATGTGCACATCAATATGACGCTGACCTCGCCGGGCTGTCCATCGGGGCCGGAGATCGTGGGCGACGTCAAGCGGACAGTCGAAGAGCTGGAAGGAGTGAAGAGTGCCGAGGTCGCGATTGTCTGGGAGCCCTACTGGACACCGGAGAAGATGGATCCCAGGGTCAGGGCGTTCCTGGGCGGATGAAAGAGTGCTGATTGCCAAGATCGTCCAACAAGACCGTACGGACTGTCATCCCGAGCCGGGAAAGCGGTGTTGATAGGTGGTCTAAGTTTCAGGTAGGCGGCGACCACGCCGCGCACTCAGCTCGCGGCACCCAGCACTTGAATCAGTTCCTGCCCAATTGCCCCAGCCTGCCACCGGCGAATCTCAGGCAACCGCTGGATCTCCTCCACCGATTTCGGCTTCGCGCGCGCGATGGCCTCCAGGGCCCCGTTGGGGCACAGCACCCCCGGTGCCAGATCGAGCCGAGTGGCCGCCTGGTTGCGCACCACCTTGAGCCGCTCGAGCGCCGCGTCGAACTCCGGGTCCCGAGGTGGCCTCCGAGAGCGCTCGAAGACGGGAATGGAAGCGGCCGGCGCCTCCAACCCACGTTGGATGGCGGCGAACAGATCTGGGCCGCGTTTGGTGACGAAGTCGGTGGAAATACCTTTCACCGTCTTGAGTCCCTGGACATCTGCCGGGGGCCGTTCAGCCAGTCCCAGAAGGACGTCGTTGCCCAACACTCTGAATTGCGCGCGATCCAGCCGGCTCGCCAGCGCTTCCCTCCAGCTGTACACTTCCTTCAGCACCAGCAGGGCTCTCCCCTTGAGCGCACGGGAGCCCTTCATCCGCAGATAGGCCTCCTCGGCCGGGCCGGGCGGAGTCCAGCGAACTCCCTCAAGGAGGGTGAACTCCTCCTCTGCCCAGGTCCATCGGCCGGCAGTCTGGAGTTTTTCCCGGAGGATGTCTCTAAGCGTCGCGAGATGGTGGGTATCCCCGGCGGCGTACTCCAGCATGCCTGGGAGCAAGGGCCGCAGCGACCAGTCGGCCCGTTGGAATTTCTTGTCGAGCGTCACACCGAGGTACTTCTCGAGCAAGGCGGCCAGGCCGATGCCGGGCTCGTTCAGCAGCTGAGCCGCGATCCGGGTATCGAAGAGATTCGCGGCCTGAAAGCCATAGTCCCGGTTCAGGATTCGCAGATCGTAATCAGCGTCGTGGAAGATGATCTCGATTGATGGGTCCGCCAGGACCTCGCCCAGGAGTCTGAGGTCGGTGACGGCCAGCGGGTCCACTACCGCGGTGGCTTCTCGGGAGGAGATCTGGATTAGGTAAATGCGGTCGAGATGGCGATGAAAGCTCGCGGCCTCCGTATCCACAGCCAGCAGTGCTTCGGAGCGGAGGGCGCCCAGCCACCGCTCGAACTCCGCTTGGTCCTGGATAAAGGTGCTCAATCCGCCCGGCTCACGATCTCGAAGCCGGCGGCGATCTCCTCGAGAGCCTTGGCCATGACCTTGTAGAATTCCGCGTCCGCCTGTGGCGTCCCGCCCATCGCGGCGTCCATCTGGATCTTCCTCGCCAGTCTGGCGGCGTGGCGGATGTAGTCGGTAGGAGGTTTCATTTGGATTATGGGATTATGGGATTATGGGATTGTGGGATTGGGGGAATGGGGGAAATTGAACGATTGGGTGAAATAATCCCTCAATTCGCCAATCCCACAATCCCACAATCCCAGAATCCCACAATCCCCATGCTCCCCCTTCTCTCCCTCATGTCCCGCCCCCTGCCTCGGGAGCCGTTGGGGAATTTTCCGTCTCCCTTGGAATGGCGCCCCGATCTGGCGGCGCGCTGCGGGTTCGACGGGTTCTGGCTCAAACGGGACGACCTGAACGCTGAATCGATGGGTGGCAACAAGGTCCGCGCGCTCGAATGGATCCTGCCTGGTGCTGGTTCGAGGGTGGTGACGATGGGTGGTTTCGGCTCCACCCACGCTGCGGCCACATCTCTGTATGCTGCCGGAACCGGACGACGGGTATCGGTGGCGTTGTTTCCCCAGCCATGGACACCCTGGGTCGAGATGATGCTTGCCCGGACAGCGTCCCACGCCAAGGTGGAGCTTTCGCGATCGCGGCTGGGGATGGTCTCAGCGCTGGTCCGCGCCTGGCGCGGCGGGGACCGGCGCCGACGGACCACCTGGATCCCGGCCGGTGCAGCGAGTCCCGAGGGCGTCCTGGGCTCCGTGAATGCCGCTTTGGAGCTCATCGCCCAACTGCGGGAGAGCGGGAACCCGCCGCCGGATGTGGTGGTGGTGCCGCTGGGAAGTGGCGGCACAGTGGCCGGATTGGCGCTCGGTTTGAGCTTTTCGCCCTGGCCGGTGTCGGTCTGTGCGGTGCCGGTCACCGATCGGTTCATCGCCAACCGGGGGACGGTACGATGGCTGAGCTATCGGGCCACTCGCCTATTGCGGCGGGCCGGCGTCTCGCTACCGCGTCGTCGGGTCCCGATCCGGATCGCGCTCGGACACTTGGGTCAGGGCTACGGTCATCCCACCAAGGCCGGGAGTGAGGCTCAAACCCTGATGGCTGAGGCAGGCATTTCGCTCGACCCCTGTTACGGCGCCAAGGCTTTCGGCGCCCTCAGCGCCCTTTCAGGTTCCTTTCGGCGCCCCTGTTTCTGGCATACCTTTGACAACCGGCCACGGGTCGAGTCTCTCGAGGACCCGATTGTCCTGCGTTTGGCCCGCGCGTACTCGGAGGCGCTGTGGCCGTTGCCGAGATCGACCTGACCGTCTATCCGGATGAGTGCGACGCCTTCGGGCACCTCAACCAGGCTTCATTCCTAAGTCTCTTCGAGCGGGCCCGATGGGAGGCCCTTGCCCGGGGCCCGGGCATGGATGTTTTTACCCTGGCCGGCGCCTGGCCGGCCATCCGCAAGACCGTGATTGATTATCACGCCGCCGCCTTCCCAGGTGACGTTTTGCGGTTTCAGCAGGCACTCATCCACCACGGCCGCACTTCCTTTACCATGCGACAGACCGCCCGGCGCCTCCGCGACGACGCTGTTATCGCCACGGCGGAGTTCATTTTCGTCTGCATCAACCGGGAGGGCAAGCCGGTCCTTGTCCCGGAGAGCTTCGGACGGTTCATGGCCGCCCGACCGGCCGAACCTGGGAACGGCAGCCGGGTGACTGTGAATGGGGTGAGTCTGGCGGTTGAAGTGAAGGGTGAAGGACCAGCGGTGCTCTTCGTTCACGGGTACCCCCTCGACCGGACGATCTGGGGGCATCAGGTGTCCCACCTCTCGGGAGTCCGACGAATTGCCCCGGATCTGCGCGGGATGGGGCGTTCTGATGCGCCCGACCTCGGCTACAGCATGTCGACCTACGCCGAGGATTTGCTGGCGCTGCTCGACGTCCTCGGCGTCGACCGCTATGTGGTCTGCGGGTTGTCAATGGGAGGGTACGTTGCCTTCGAGCTACTTCGTCGCCAGCGGGAGCGGGTGCGGGCGCTGATTTTGGTCGACTCCCGGGCCGAGGCGGATTCAGCGGAAGGAAGACGGGCCCGGGAGGCCGCGGCCGCGACAGCACGCGAGGGCGGGGCAAAGGCGATCGCGGAGGCAATGCTCCCCCGGCTGCTCGCCCCGGGTTCGTTTCGAGAGTCGCCGGAGATGGTGGAGCGGCTGCGGACCCAGATGTCAGCGACCCCGGTCGCCGGAATCGTGGGCGCACTAACCGCGATGCGGGATCGGCCGGACAGCACCCCCCTCCTCGCCGGACTAGGAGACCTTCCCACACTCATCATCGTGGGGGAGGAGGACCCGATCACTCCTCCCGCGGCGGCCAAGGCGCTGGCCGCGACCATCCCCGGCGCGCAACTGCGGATCATTCCTGGCGCGGGTCACCTGCCCCCGATCGAGCGGCCGGAAGCCACGACCAGCATCATCGGCGAATTCCTGCAGCAGCTCCCATGAAACCATTCTGCACTTCCGGGCGTCTATAGAGGTGGCGGATGGGACCGTTTCCCAACGGCCCCCCGTCGTTTCAGAAATCCCTCCAAGCAGTGGGCCCCGGGGTCGCGGCCATGCAGTACGATCCCGGGGCCGCCCTTCTTCTAGCCATTAGCGACTAGCCATTAGCCCGTTCCTGGAAATGAGCGGACCCTCCCTGGACAATTCCAAGAAGGGTCCGCCATTTCGGAGCGGCTAATGGCTAACGGCTACCGTTTCGGCTTTCCTGGCGGCGTGTCACTGTTGAACACCTCCCGGTTCTTTTCGACATACGCAATCTGTCCGGGCGGGACGTCCTCCTCTGGAAAAATCGCCGTGACGGGGCATTCCGGCTCGCAGGCCCCGCAATCGATGCACTCGTCGGGATGGATATAGAGCTGATCCTCGCCCTCATAGATGCAATCGACGGGGCAGACGTCCACACAAGCCCGGTCCTTCACGCCGATGCAGGCCTCGACAATCACATACGTCATGCTGCGCATCCTCCGCAGGGGAACGCCTCGGCCTTTGGGGACGGGAGGCGGAGCTGATCCTGAAAATGCCACGTCTGGAACGCCAAGTTATAAGAAGGCAGTCGTTCTGACGCAAGGGGGCTTGGGCCGGCACTACTCGGGCCCCGGTTATGTTTGACGCCATGAGTGCCCCCCGCATTCTGCTCGCGATGTTTCTCCTCGCATCCGCCCCTGTGGAGGCCCAAACCTGCCCGGAGGGGCGGACCGCCCTGGTCCTGTCGGGCGGCGGTGCCAAGGGCCTCGCTCACATCGGCGTTCTGCGGGTTCTCGATAGCCTCGGAGTGCGGCCCGATCTGGTCGTCGGTACCAGCATGGGGGCAATCATCGGGGCGATGTACGCGAGTGGCTATACCGGCAGGCAGATCGATTCGCTGGCCCGAATTCTACCGCTTGACGCTCTGTTCCGCCGCTACGATCCCCAGACACCCACCTCCCTCGGCGGGCGGCTGCCCCTTATCGTGTGGGAGCAGGATGAGGGATCGTTCGTGCTTCAGCGGGCACTAGTCAACGAACCCACGGTCAATGCGTTGTTGAATGCCGGACTGCTGCGGGGCAATCTGGTGGCCCGAGGCCACTTCGATTCGCTCCCGATTCCCTTTCGTGCTGTCGCGACCGACCTGCAAACCCTCGAGACCGTGGTGCTCGATTCTGGCGACCTGGCCCAGGCGGTCCGGGCCAGTCTCTCTATTCCCCTCGTTTTCGGGCCGGTGCGGATGCGCGGCCGATTCATCGGCGATGGCGGGCTGGTCGCGAATGTGCCGGTGGCCGTGGCCCGAGCCACCGGCGCCGAACGAGTCATGGTCTCCGATGCGACCGAACACCGGCGGGACTCGCTCGATCTGGAATCGCCGGTGGTGCTGGCCGGGCACCTGCTCGACTTTCTTTTCCAGCAGCGTATGGACTCCCTCCGATCGCAGGACGTCTACATTCGCCCTGGGGTGGACAAGTTCAAGAGCCTGGATTTTTCTCCCGCCAAGGTCAAAGATCTCATTGACCTCGGATACGCCGCCGCCGTTGCCGCCTGGAGTCGATCCCCCTGTCACCCCTTCGATCGGGCCCCCCTGAGATTCCAGCTTCCCACCCGGGTCGGCGCGATTTCCTTCCAGGGCGGAGATGAAGCGGACCGACGGTTGCTGCGGCGTTCTCTGGGGGCGAGCCCGGGCGACAGCCTCGACGTCGGGCGGCTCCGAGCTCGACTACGCGACCTCGGGTCGTCGGGTCGTTTTCGTGAAATCTGGATTAGCCCGAGCGGACGGCCCGACTCGGTCGTCCTCGATGTCTCTCTCCGGTCGGCCCCACGCCGGTCGGCTGCGGTGGGCCTGGCGTATGACAACGACGTCGGAGGCCGGGTGTGGTTCGGCGCCGCCGATCGACATCTGTTGGGCGCTGGGATCGGGGCGAGCAGTGCCGCTTTCCTGGGCGAACTCCGCCAGCAGCTGGATCTGAGCCTGCAGATCCCCACGAACACCGGGCGCCCGTTGGTCCCGCTGGTCTCGCTCCAACTCGGCCGGGAGACGGTACGCCGATTCGACTCCACGGGAGATGAGCTGGGGTCGATCCGAATCCGCGAAGGCTCCGGGTTTCTCGGGGCTGAGCAGGATCTCGGGCGCGGTGTTGTGGCTCGCCTCGGCTTCCTGGGTCATCTGTGGCACGATCCGGCGACTGGAGACCGTTCGGCCGCCGGGGGATTGGCCCGAATCGAGACCCCACCCACCTCCAGCGTCGCGCTGCGGGTGGAGGCCATCTACACCAGGCCGTACCGCCGCTTCCTGCTCGAGGGAGACTTCAGAGTTTTCTGGGGTCGGACGCGCCTGGTTCCCGGGCTTCGCTTCGGATGGGGGACCGCCCTGCCGCCCCAGGCCACCTTTCCCCTGGGAGGGGACGACGGGTTCCCGGGTCTTCATCTCGGGGAGCGGCGGGGGAATCGCGAGGCCCTCGGCAGGCTGACGCTCACCCACCCCCTTCTAGGTCCTCTCGAGGTCCGGCTCGAAGTCGTCTCGGGACGGGTCAGCTCGGCCGGCGCGGTCGTCCCCGGGGGGAAATGGTTGTTCGGGGCGCGGGTTGGAGTGGGGGCCGATACCCCGATCGGTCCGATCCGTGTGGAGTATGGCCGTACCACCGGTCGTGGTGCCATGTTCGTGCGGGTAGGGCGCTGGTTTTGAACTGTGTCGCATCCTCCTCCGCAGTGCTACACAACCGACGAAAAGCACCGTCGGCAACCCGACCCACCGCAGCTCGCTCCAGAGAATCTCGACTCCTCGCGGACCGAAGAACGAGCCGATCCCGATCGGTGAGACTGCGATTGGGCGGAACGGCAGGAAATAGCGGTGCGTCTCGAACGGGGCAAAGAACGCGACGCCGAGGCCCCCGTCCGTCATGGCATCGAGCAGGCCGTGGGAAGCGGTGACTAGGAAGAAGCAGAAAAGGAGCGTAACTCGACTGAGGCCACCTGCCCCCTTCCGGAAGGCGAGCCCAGTGACGAGGACACTGAGCCCGACCGCGAACGCGAGAGAGTGGGTCAATCCACGGTGTCCCAGCAGACTGTCGTAGGGAATGCCTGCGGCGAATCCCACCGCGTCCACATCCGGGACCACGGCGCAGGCGGCGGCCAGGATCCAGAAGCGTGCCGGCTTGACCTCACCTCGAAAGGCGGTCCCGATGGTGAGCCCGACGATGGCATGGGAAAGGGCGGAAGCCATGAGGTGCTTGTGGGGGCGGCGGAGTCGCACCCCTACGAGGCGGATGCCCGCCGAGGCCGCCGCACCAACTCTCCACCGCAGTTGGGGCAACTATTGCTCATCGAAACGGCGCACGAGGGGCAGAAAGTGCACTCGTGACTGCAGATGAACGTCAAGGATTCATGAGACAGGGGCGCGTGGCACTTCTCACACTCGTCCTTCATGGCAAGGGTCACGCGATGAACTCCTGGCGGAGACAGTGAATAAAGTCGGTATACGCCGGGCGGTGGCCCGACGCCCGGATCTCGGAAGCGATCTGGCCCCGGTGGTAGGCTGAGTGCAGTATCACATGCAGGATGATGTCCTCCACTGTGTTGGTCCAACCCTCACCCTTGGTGTTGGTGTAGGTGATGGTCTCCGACAGACTCCCGGCTTCCTTACCTCCGAGGTATTCCCGCCACAGGTCCGGCAGCTGGCCGAGCTGGATCTCGCACTCGGGGACCGCCAGGTCGGGCCAGACCACCACCTGTACCCCGCTGGCTGTGAGCCGATTGAGCCAGAGTCGCTCCGCCGCAATGATATGGGACATGACCCGAAGGGCCTTGGGTGGGGTGATCTCCGCCGTGGCAATAGAGGCGAGCGCCGCGGTATTGGCCCAATGGTCGTACTCCAGCAGCCTGTGCCAGTGAAGGGTGGCGTCACTCATCGACCGCTCTCCTTGCCTCCCCGCTTCTCTTCCGGCGGCGCTCTGAGGCGCACCTTCGCTGGCACCAGGGTGATCCTCCCCTCCGGCGGGATCTCCACGTAGAGATCCCGCCCCGACGCGGTCAGTGCCGGATACTGCCGCCCCACATCCGTCATGACTCCCTGAAGAAAGGGATCTGGCACCGGGAATCCGGCGATGTACACTGTCTCGAGCCGGAACCGCACCGCGCGGGGACCCGCCGCATGCAGAGCGATGTCGGCCCGGATGACCGTTTCCGAATCCAGGATTCCGAGCAGCGGGCCGAGGGCCACTCGCGATTGCAGTGGCAGATCCCGGATCCGCCCCGCGAGGACGATCCGCTGACTATCCACTCTCACCTGGATCCCGAGGCTCGGCGGAATGGGTCGCACCCCCAGCCGGGCCATCAGATAGGCCGCCCAATCGCCACCGTCGACACTGGTTTCTCTGGTGACGTGATCCAGAAACACCGAGTCCACGGCGGCGGAGGCCCGGACCACCCCGCTGTCGGTAATGGCGGACCAGACGGTGTCTTGGGCCTGCAGGGGACTGGCCACTAGGAATAGGATGATCCCGACCCAGCCGACGACGGCGTGAGTCCGGGACCGTCCCGCCCTGACTCCCCGTCCGTTTCCCGATTCCGATCGACGCATGCAGCAGCTCTCTGGGTCAGACGGGAATGTGACAGCTGGCCAAACCCCGCTTCTCGAGGTAGCGCTGGTGATATTCCTCCGCGCGGTAGAACGGCGTCGCGGGGGTGATCTCGGTGACAATGGACCGCTTGAACCGACCCGCCGCCTGAAGCTTCTCCTTCAGGCTTCGAGCCGCCGCCTCCTGTTCCCGGTCGTGAAAGAAGACCGCGGACCGGTACTGGTCGCCGACATCTGGGCCCTGGCGGTTGAGTGTTGTCGGGTCGTGGTTGTTCCAGAACACCGTCAGCAACTCTTCATAGGACACCTGCCCTGGATCGTAGTCCAGCTGCACGACTTCGGCATGACCGGTGGTGCCGCTGCAGACGTCCTCATAGCTCGGGTTCGGCAGACTCCCGCCGAGATAGCCCACCCCGGTGGAAGTGACACCTCTGGTCTGGCGGAAGGTCGCTTCGACACCCCAGAAGCATCCTGCGCCGAATGTGGCCTGTTTCATGGATGGTCCCATACCCTTTCACTGTCCGGAAGCTGGTTCACGTCGCCGCCGACTATTAATCTATATTGTCCGTGGCGGCCGACCGGCCGCCAGGCTCCCCGCGACTCCTTCCCGGAGACGGCCATGGACTGGACCATCATTGGGGTGAATTTCCTCTACGCGGTGCTTGGTGTGGTGCTGATGTTTATTGCCTACCGCACCATCGATCGCCTGACGCCGGAAGTCAATTTCGCCGAAGAGCTGAAGAGGGGGAATGTCGCCGCGGCGATCTTCATCGCTTCCATTTTCATCGGCATCGCGATCATCATTGGTGGGGCGCTCAATTGAAGGTCGCGCTGATCGGGGGACTCCTGCTGCTGGCGCTGGCCGGGACCGGTAGTGCCCAGAGAGCTCCGGGCACCAGCCGCTATGACCCCGTCTTCCGCAAGTACTCCAAGCGCTTCTTCGGTGCCGGCTTCGATTGGCGGATCTTCAAGGCCCAGGGGATGGCGGAGAGCAATCTCGACTCGGTGGCGTCCAGTTGGGTCGGCGCCCGCGGGATCATGCAGCTCATGCCGTCGACCTTTCTCGAGATTCAGACCAAGAACCCCGAAATGACGTCGATCGATGACCCGGAGTGGAACATCGCGGCCGGCGTCCGCCATGATCGCTCGCTATGGCGGCTGTGGACCGACCCCGATACCGAGAACGATCGCCGCAATTTCATGTTCGCGAGCTACAACGCGGGCCGCACCACGATTCTCAACGCGCAGGCCACGGCACAGTCCAGGAATCTCGACCATCGGCTCTGGCCCAGTATCGAGGCGGTGGCCCCTGAGGTGCCCAAGTGGCGCTACCAGGAAACGCTGGGATACGTGCGAAAGATCGATGCGAATCTGAAACGCATGAACGATCGGGGAGACGTGTCGGCCATGCCCCGACACTGAGAGCTCTATCGCTTTCCCTTCCTGCCCCCTCCGCGCTTCTTCCTCTGTGCGACCGCCAGCGCTTTTTCTACCCAGCCACCCAACTCCTCCGGATCCTCCAAGGCCTCGGCGGGGAGTGCGTAATACTGCATGGTCTGGGGCCGATCGCCGAACGGCATGAACGGTTTCATGCCCCTGCGCTCGAAATCTCCCCGATTGCCGTCGTCCACCTTGAAGTAGAGGGTGTCATCGTCCATCAGGGCGAAGAAGAGCCCACCGCAGTAGACCCCCACTCCACCGAACATGCTCTTCGCGCTTACCTTGGCTACCCGTCCCAGCTGCTCCAGCGCGAAGGTCCGAAAACTTGGGCTGACCGCCATGGTCAGGTTCCCCCCTTGGACCTCTCTCCACGCATCACGAGGCTGGTCCTCCGGTCGGATTTCATTCACGCGTCCATCTCGTACGCCTTCGTGAGCCAACCCTTTAACTCATCGTCGACCTCATCCACCGACGAAATCGGAATCCGATGAGTGATCCGGTCCTTCTTCGCGAAGCCGCCGGTGTCCAGCAGCCGTTTCGTCGGCTTGGTTTCCTTAAGGGCAAACCCGAGATCGAGCCGGGTATTGGTTGATTTGCGCGAAGACGTGGTTCCGGTACAGAGGCACCATGGTCCTGCAGGGGCACGCCTTTACGTCCTTCCCGAGTGAGAGCGCCCGGCCCAACAGGCGGTCGTAGATCGGGCGGAGAGCGGTCTTCTTCCCCTCAAACATCGCTTCGACATACGACTCGGCGGCCCGGAGATAGGCCGCTGGGCTATCCTCCTGACTCTCCTTCCCGCCCGCCCGGGCGGCCAGCCACCAGGCGCTGTTGGTGCCGAACCTATGCTGAGTCTTCAGCCAGTCGCGACGCGCCTGCTCACTAGCCGGTCCCGATTTCTTCACCAGCGCGATCCACTCCTCCAGCGACCGGCCGGTCTTCTCCGCTAGCGTCGCGATCCAGGTCTGAACCATCGCGACTCCTGGGTGGACGCTGTAGACAGCGCCGCTCGGTACCCTCTTTGTTCCCGACGTCATCATCTGTGCCTCCGATTTCTTCGTCTTTGCCATCATGGGGATCACACCGGAATCTCCACCTTGGACGGATAGTGCCGGGGGCGGAACGCCCTTCTGCGGGGACTCCGTTCTCCCCGTTCGGCAATAGATTACCGCCTCATGAAGCCCCGCGCTATCCTGATCGAGGTCTCTGTAGAGTCCGTGGAGTCTGCCCTGGCCGCCCAGGCCGGCGGTGCCTCCCGCCTCGAGTTGTGCGACAACCTCGTCGAGGGGGGTACCACGCCGAGCGTCGGGATGCTGGAAGTGGTCCGGGAACGGATAGACCTGCCGATCTTCGTCCTGGTCCGGCCTCGGGGCGGCGATTCCTGCCTTTCCCGAGACGAATTGGAGGTGATGCAGCGGGACATCCGCTTGCTGAAGAAGACGGGTGCGGACGGCGTGGTATTCGGTGCCCTCCTTCCTGACGCTACGGTGGACCGTGAGTGTATCGCGAGGCTGATCGAGGCCGCTCGCCCGTTGCCCGTGACGTTTCACCGCGCCTTCGACCTGACGCGGGATCCGCTCGAGGCCCTCGAGACCCTGGTGGCCTTGGGCGTCGAGCGGGTGCTGACGTCGGGCCAAGCCCCCTCGGCGCTCGAAGGTGTGGAGACGATCGCGACCCTCGTTCGTACCGCGGAAGGGCGGATTACCATCCTCGCCGGTGGAGGACTCAACGAAGCGAATGTCGCTGAGCTTGTCCGGCGGGCCGGCGTGCCCGAAGTGCACCTGCGGGGTGCCATGACCATCGGGAGCCCCATGACCTGGAGGAACGAGCGCGTGAAAATGGGAAAGGCGTACTCACCGGATGAGTACGCCAGAACGGTCACTGATGTCGAGCGGATAAGGCGGGTCGTTGCGGCACTGGGATGACCAGTATTCCTCATTCCTCCTGCCCTCATCACCAGAATCCCAGTACCCTCCACCAGGCCAGTCCCACGACCGTCCACACCGCGAGATTCACCCCGGAGGCCAGCAACCCGAGCCGCCACCAGCTCGCCTGTCTCACATAGCCGGCGGCGAAGTAAATCGGCCCGGGTGTAGTGCCGTAATGGGTCAGGGACGCCATGAGGTTGGAGCAATAGGCTAGCAACGGGACGGCGAGCGGCGCCGGCGCTCCCGCGGCGACGATGACCCCCAGGAAGGGCACGAACATCGCCGTCGCGTGGGCGGTGATACTCGCGAAACCGTAATGGCTGTAGAAGTAGACCAGGAGTAGAATCGTCAGTGCCCCCCACCACGGCCATCCGGCGATGAACCCCGCCGCCGTCTCCGCGAATCGTGTGGTGAGACCCGTGGCCCCCATCGCCTCCGCCAGCCCCACCAGCCCTCCATACCAGATGAACACGTCCCAGGCACCCCGTTCCGTGATGAGGTCCTCCCAGGTCAGCACCCCGCTCAGGAGCAGGATCGCGATTCCCAGCAGCGCGACCACGGAGTAGTTGAGGCCGTGCAGGCTGCTCGTCATCCAGAGTCCCGCGAGCAGTCCGAAGACCAGCAGCATCAGTTTTTCCGGGCGGGACATCGGTCCCATGCGCTGGAGTTCTGCCGCGGCGAACCCGGCGGCCGCCGGAGTTTGGGTCACTTCCGGACGCGCGACGTGGTACACCAGCAGCGGTACCAGAGTGAGCGATACCAGCCCCGGGACGATCGCTCCGAGTGCCCAGCGGCCGTAGCTCAGGTCGATACCCGTCATCTGTCGTGCGAAACGGGCGATGAGAACGTTCGACGCCTGTCCCGTCAGAAACATCGCGCAGATGATGACATCGGATTGATACAGGAGGTTCATCAGGAAAGTGCCGAGGCGTCCCGCGGTCGGTCCGGGCCGCGAGTCGTAAGCCTCGGCGACGCTCTTGGCGATCGGAAAGATGATGCCGCCGGCGCGGGCCCCATTGGACGGGATGACCGTCGCTAACACCATGTCCGTCGAGAGAAGGGCGTAACCGAGACCGAGCGACCGGTGCCCCATGGTTCGGATGAAAAAAAACGCGATCCGCCGGCCCAGGCCGGTCTTGATCATTCCCCGCGAGATGCAGCAAGCCGCGAGGACCAACCAGACGATCGGATCGGCGTAGCCGGCGAGGGCCTTGTCGATCGGCAACGCGCCCAGCAGCGCGGAGGCCGAGACCCCGAGCAGCACGACGGCCCCGCCGGGAAGGGGCTGGAAGATCAGGCCGAGGATGGTCCCGACGAAAATCGCGAAGAGGCGCCAGGATGACGCTGGGATGTTGGCGGGGGGAGAACACAGAGCCAGCGCGACCGCAGGTAGAACAACGACGGCCCACCGGAAGAGACTTCTCACTCCTTACTCCTCACTCATCTCTCGTCTCTTGTCTCTTCTCTGATCAACTCAACCCCACATGTCTCAACACTTCCGGTGGCGGGCCGTCCCAGCTCGGGCGCGCGATGTTTCCGAGATACCGGAGGTCTTTCATTCCCGCCTCGGTGGTGTAGTAACCGGTGGCGGTGAGATCACGGAATCGCGCAAAGAAGCGTGCCGGGCTGCCCAACTCCGGCCTGGCGTTGGGCAGGTAGCAGATGTCGTCGCAGATCTCGTGCTTGTGCGCCGATGTAAGGCCGACAAACGGTTGCCCGAACCGTTTCTCTGATTCGGTATTGAGCCAGGCCAGGCCGCCTCGGATCTGGACCAACTCGCGTCGCTGAGCGTCGTACGGCGCACTGACGTACTCGTTGATGTACGCCGGGATGCCCACGGTGCTCGCCGAGGGTGAGCGCTCGTCCGCCGGGAGGATCACATCGCAGAGCGCGGCTACGGTCTGAAGCTCCCCGGCCGTGAGAAGCCTGGGCCAGGGAATCACCGGCCGGACCAGGTCGGGGTCGGAAGGGGTGCCCCGGGGACCGGCGGTGTGGGCTGGGGGACTCTTCGCCGGCGGTTGGCTCTGGCCTTTGAGATCCGATGTGGGGACCACCGCCGCCGTGGCGGCCGCCGCCGCCATCCGCTTCAAGGCCTCCCGACGATCGAGCCCTGGCCGGTCGTCGTTCATCCGATCGCCCCCATTTTCATTTGGTCCACGAGGTAGTCGCAGGAGCGCCAGGCCAGCGCCAGGATGGTGAGGGTCGGATTCTTGTCCGCGTTGGAAACGAACGGCCCGCCGTCAGTGACGAAGAGATTGGGCACCTCCCACGACTGGCAGTACTGATTCAGCACCGAGGTATCGGGACTCAAACCCATCGCCGTCGTCCCCACCTCATGGATGATCTCGCCCGGTTTGGCGATCGCCTTCCCCCCGTCGGTCTCCACGGTCCCGCTCACCCGGCCGCCCATGGCCTCGATCATTTCGGCGAAGGCCTTCTGCATGTGGCGGGCCTGGTTGAGCTCGTAGTCTGCCCATTTCCAATGGAAGCGCAGTACCGGAATGCCCCACTGATCAACCACCTCGGGATCAATGTCGCAGTAACAGTCCT
Source organism: Gemmatimonadota bacterium (assembly GCA_041485505.1). Taxonomy (GTDB): domain Bacteria; phylum Gemmatimonadota; class Gemmatimonadetes; order Gemmatimonadales; family GWC2-71-9; genus JBDUEA01. The sequence goes on from JBGPJS010000008.1 coordinate 19,783, forward strand.
CATTGGGAATCATTTCTCCGCGCCCGGCCAGATACACAAAGGTGCCGTAGTAGCGGCGGCATTCTTCCTTGAACTTCCGGCCGTAGGCCCCGTTGGTAAAATCCTCCAGCCCGTCAAACTCGCCGGCCCCCGGCATCCCCCGCCCCCCGGAGGGTTCCACATGGTAGCCCCGGGGGAAATCCAGCTTGCCGGCGAGCTGCTCCTGATAGAGCCACCACGGCATGTACATGTGGATGCCGGAGGCTCCATCATCGTTGTGCGGTGGCGCATTCTCCAGAGCCGGAATCTGGCCGCCGATGCCTGCCCCGATGGTGTCCATCAGGTACTTGCCGACTTTGCCGCTGCCGTTGGCTAGGCCGTTGGGAAAAGAGGAGCCCATGGAGTTGAGCAGAATCCGCGCGGACTCGCAGCCGCTGGCGGCAAGAACCACCACCCGCGCCGCCGCGTGACGGTCCGATCGCGTCCGCTTGTCGATGTAGTGAACGCCGGTCGCCCTTCCCGAGGGGTCCACCGTCACCTCTCGCACCATTGCATCGGTGACGATGTCGACATTCCCCGTAGCCAGCGCTGGCGGCAGGAGAACCGTCGGCGACTGGAAGTTGGCTCGGATGGAGCAGCCCCGGCCGCATTCGGTGGCCCAGAAACAGGCCTGCCGGTTCCCCATCGAAGCAGCGAGAATCCGGGCGGCGCGCGGATTGTCCGGGTGACAGATCCGCGAGGCCAGTGCTGCGTCCTGGCGCCGGCTCAGGACTGCGCGGTGAGCTGGAATGACCGGGACCCCAATGCCGTCGCACGCCTTCTTGAGCAAGAGCTCGTGGATCCGTCCCTTGGGCGGAGGGAGCAGGGTGCTGTTGGGCGAGTCCGGTGTGTTTTCCAGCCCTTCGTTGGATCCATAGACGCCGATCAGGGCCTCGGTCCGATCGTAGTACGGTGCCAGATCCTCGTAGCCGATCGGCCAGTCGAAGCCCAGCCCGTCGCGACTCTTGGGCCTGAAGTCGTAGGGGCCCATCCGGAGCGAGATTCGGCCCCAGTGGTTCGTCCGCCCCCCCACCATGCGGGCCCGCCACCACTTGAAGTCCACGCCATCATCGCTGGTGTAAGGCTCACCCGGCACCCGCCAGCCACCATCCACCGTCGCGTCGTAGAAGCCGAACGGCTTGTCGGGTGTTCCGCCAGCCCGCAGCGGAGCGTCCTTGGGGAGCTGGAACATCGGCGTCTCCCGTAGCGGATCGTAGGCCCGACCCGCCTCCAGGATCAGCACCTTCAGTCCCGCCATGGCCAGGACGTACGCGCTCATGCCGCCCCCGGCGCCGGAGCCGACGACGATGACGTCGTAGATGCGGTTGGTCTTTGTATGGGTGATCAGGCGGATACCCTAGTACTGCGCGTACACCTTGCTGCCCCCATCCAATTGGAATGCGAGCACCTGAAAGCCCTTGATTGCCGCGCCGGGCTGAGCCATCCCGGGGGAGCCAGCCGGCATCCCCGGCGCGGCCAGCCCGGCGATCTTGGGCCGCTCTTTCAGCAGGCGTCGAATGTCGGAGGCCGGCACATGCCCCTCGATCAGGTACTTCTCGACCACTGCGGTGTGACAGGAGCGCATGGCCTTGGGGACGCCGAAGTTGTCCTTCACCTCGTCCATTGTGTCCTGTTCGTGAACCACCGTCTGGAAGCCGTTGGCCTTGAGGTGTTCTACCCACTGGGTGCAGCAGATGCAGGACGCGCTCTTGTAAACGGTGACTGTCGTTCCACCCGCTCCCCGCGCACGACCCCAAAGTTCCGGTGCCGTCAGGCCTGCCAGGGTGAATCCTGCGGAATGGATGATGAAGCTTCGACGCGAGATCATAGGTCCCTCGGGTGTCAAATCGATCGCAGGTGAGAAGGGCGGTCCTGCCTGTCGCTGTAGTCTACCCCCGAAACGTCGAACCCGCCAAGCTACCGGCCGTGCGGGACCAGGACAGCCGCCCCGCGGACGCGACCCCGCCGCAGCGCGTCGAGGGCCCGGTTGGCTTCCTCCAGAGGATACGGCTCGACCTCGGTACGGATCGGAACCTTGGGCGCGAGGGACAGAAACTCTTCGCCATCCCGCCGGGTCAGATTCGCCACCGATCGGAGCACCCGCTCGCCCCAGAGAATCCGATACGGAAAGGAGGGCACATCACTCATGTGGATGCCGGCGCAGACCACACTTCCTCCCTTGGCCACCACTCGGAGCGCCTGGGGGATCAGCGCGCCGGCAGGAGCGAAAATGATCGCTGCATCGAGCGGCTCCGGCGGCTCCTGGTCTGACCCACCGACCCACTCGGCGCCAAGGTCGCCCGCAAATCTCTGGGCATCGGTGTCTCCCGGACGGGTAAAGGCGAAGACCCGCCGCCCTTCATACCGAGCTAGCTGGGCCACGATGTGAGCGGCGGCGCCGAAGCCATAGAGGCCCACGCGTAAAGCATCTCCCACGGCACGCAGCGAGCGGTATCCGATCAGGCCGGCGCAGAGAAGCGGGGCGGCCGCCAAATCCGAAAAGCCTTCGGGGATACGGAAACAAAACCTTTCGTCCGCCACCGTGTACTCTGCATAACCACCGTCCCGGTGGTAGCCGGTGAAGCGCGCCGAGTCGCAGAGGTTCTCCCGTTCCGTGAGACAGTACCCGCAAGTCCCGCAGGTCCAGCCCAGCCACGGCACTCCGACTCGGTCGCCCGGTTGCCAGTACGTGACGTGGGGACCGGTGGCGACCACGGTGCCTACGATCTCATGGCCTGGAATGAGTGGGAGCTTCGGGCCGGGCAGCTCCCCGTCCACCACGTGCAAATCCGTTCGGCAGACCGCGCACGCGCCAATCCTGAGGAGCAGCTCGTGCGATCCTGGCGTCGGTGTGGCGATTTCCCTGAGGTTCAACGGTTCGCCTGGGGCCCGGAGGAGCATCGCCCGCATCCTCAGGGACGGGGTTTCCATTGTACCTCCCCCAGCCGAAGTCTCCCCCGGACATCGAAGCGAATCCCCTCCGCCTCCAGAAGAAGCCGTTGCTCGATCTCGGCCCCGGGTTGCCCGCGAAGACTGATCTCGCCGCGGGCATTGATCACCCGATGCCAGGGAACCCGGGTCGCGTCGGAGAGAGCATGCAACGCGTAGCCCACCTGTCTGGCATTGCCCCGAAGCCCGGCGAGGGCCGCGACCTGCCCGTAGGTCGCCACCCGCCCGCGCGGAATCCGGCGAACCGCCCGGTAGATCCGCTGATACGAACGCGGGTCTGCCACCTACGACTCGGGCGCTTCTGAATCTTGGCGGGCCGGCTGTGTCGGCTGGTCCAGCCAGGAGGTGGCGGAGAGGGAGGATGCGTGGCGGCGGTTCACGTCGAGAGCAGCGCTGGCTCGAGGAGCCGATAGTTTACCTTGAATGCCGCCAAGCGGAGGCCGGTGATCTTGAGCTTGACGGGCTGCCGGCTGCTTCGAACTTCTGTCCTGCCCATCTGCCCATCTGCCCATCTACAACAACCCCGTCAATGGCGTCGCATAGTTAGCGCTTCTCGGCTCCGGCTCGCCGTAACGGCCGTTTAAG
>JBGPJS010000009.1:0-23262 GCA_041485505.1 Gemmatimonadota bacterium
AGTTCCACCACGCCATGGGGAACCCGGTCGAGGTACGGCACCGCGTCGTCAGGAGAGATTTCCATCGCCACCGTCTTTCCGCCCACGACGGCGGAGAGCGCGGCGTGCAGCTCTTCCCACCGGGCATAAGGAATCACCCGACCGGGAAAGCGGTCGAAAGCCTGGAGCTCGATCTTGTGCGCCACCGCGACACAGTCGCCGTCCCGGGGCAGATAGACGAAGAGACGCCGGCTGTTCATCCCCTCGGCACCGATCACTCGGCCGGCCACCGGATTGAGGCCATGAAAGTCGAAGAGCAACCATCCGTCCACATCGAGTTTCTTCAAGGCGTCCCGGAGGTCCCCGCGGTCGAGGCCGGCCAACAGTGTCACTCGTAACCTCCAACGGAAGCGGCGCGCCATCGGCAGCCGACATCGCCTCTGCCCCGGCAGTACTCGTGGAGCATGGCACCCTCAAAGCCGGTGAACAGTCGGAGCAGTTCACCCAGTGCGGCGCCGTAAAACGTACAGGCGCTCCCGTCGGGAACAGCCTGAACGGAAAGTGGGAGCACGACCCTTGCTTCGGCTCCACTGCCGGTGATCCGAAATTCGGCATGGAAAACCCGGCGGGCGGCGCGAGTCGCGGCTCCCGCTCCGACCTTGCGGCTGACCAAGCCGGGAGCCGCGTGCACCAAGGCTCTGACCGGCAGCGAGCTGCTTCTGGCGGAGTACCGCGCCGCCCGCCGACCCGCATCGGCAAAGACCAGCGGCGCGTCGGGCCGCCGGCCCGCGAGGCGGAAGACCGCAAGGGCTTCCTCCAAGGGTACCCGGCCGCCGCGCCGCACCAGCTCCTGGTACCGGGCGATCTGCGCCGCCACCGTGGAGCTCAGTCCCAGGCGTTTGGCAACGATTTCACCGGCCAGTTCCTCAAGGCCATCCTCCACCGGCGTGTCGAGGTTGCGGAGCGCCTCGAGCAGGCTCATGGGGATGCTGGCGTGGACGGTGGTGTGATCGGGCAAGGGGTGTGGGGTGTAGGGTGTCGGGCGTCGGTGTCAGCCCGTGGTTGATGAATCGGTCAAGCCGTAGAATAATCTATACCGCCCCACTCCCTACACCCTACACCCTATACCCTACACCCTCTTGAATTTCCTCCTGGCCCTCGCCACCTCGGCCACCATCGCCACCCTCGCATGGCGTGCCCGGACCCTGACCCCCTCGGGAGCGTTTGCGGCGACCGCAGTGGGAACCGGAATCCTTCTGGGGGGTGGCTGGCCCGGCGGAGCGGTCCTTCTTTCATTCTTTTTGTCCAGCAGCGCGGTCTCCCGCATCCTGCCGGAGCCAACCGACACCGGCCTCGATAATAAGGGCGACTGCCGGGATCAGTGGCAGGTGCTGGCCAACGGTGGTGCCGCGGCGATGGGTGCCCTGGCGGGCGCCGCGGTACTGGGTGGGCCGGGCTGGATCGTCACCGCCAGTCTGGCCGCCGCCGGGGCCGATACCTGGGCCACGTCTTTCGGAGAACTGAGTCCCACTCCGCCCAGGCATGTTCTCTCCGGTGAACCAGTCCGCCGGGGGACCAGCGGAGGCATCACCATTCAGGGCAGCCTCGGCGGCGCCGCGGGGGCGGCCGTTGTCGCTCTGGTCGGTGCCGTCGGGTACCGATCCGCCGTCGTATTTGTCGTCGCGGCCCCGATCGGATTCCTGATGATGCTGCTGGACTCGGTGCTTGGGGCCGCCGGGCAGGGTAAGTTCCATTGTCAGGGATGCGATCAGCCCACGGAGCGCCGGGTCCATCGCTGCGGCCGGGTCGCCGATCACCGCGCTGGCTTCATATGGCTCACTAATGATGGGGTCAACGCGCTCGCCACCTTCGCAGCGGCCTTGGCTGGGTGGGGGGCCTGGGCCACTTTTGGCCGCTGATAAGCATGGAGCGATCTGGGGCAGCACCCTCTCCAACCGCTTACTACGGAAGACCCGGAGAAGACGACCACACAGATTCATTTCTTGGCAGCATGGTGAAGGCGATCCGTGCAATCCCTGTTTCCGTGTCATCCGTGGGTAAGCAGTTGCCGAGGTAGCCCAGTCACCAGTGCCGACTTACCGACGCCTACGAAGTTGACGAAGCAAATGAATCATCTGCGCGCATCTGCGTTCATCTGCGGCTGACTCCGTGCCGACCACATCGACCGACGTCCTGATCGTCGGCGCCGGCCCCGCCGGCAGCGCGACCGCGTGGCATCTGGCCCGCGCAGGCCATCGGGTGCTGCTGGTCGATCGCGCGGCGTTCCCCCGTGACAAGGTGTGTTCGGAATACATGAGTCCGGAGGCCGTACGCCTGCTTCACCAGCTCGGGGTGGTGGCCGCCCTCGAGCAGGCTGGCGCGCAGCCGCTGACCGGCACGACCGTCATCGGTCCCCGAGGTTCGCGATTGACCGGCATCTTCGCGGGTACCCACCATCGGCCCTTCCGCGCTACCGGTCTCTCGATCTCCCGGCGGATTCTGGACGCCGAACTGCTCCACGCCGCCCGCGCGAGCGGCGCGGAGGTGGTCGAGCGTGCCACGGTGGAGGATCTGCTGTACGATGAAGCCGCCGTCGCCGGCGCGGTGCTGCGCGACGCCTCGGGACAGCGGCGCGCCGTGCACGCCCGTCTCACCATCGGCAGTGATGGCCTCCGGTCGGTGGTCGCCCGCCGGATCGGCCGGCGGCGCCACAGCCTGCCCAGTCGGGTGGCCTTCGTCGCGCACCTCGAAGGCGTGCCCGGTGTCGACGGCGCCGCCGAGATGCACGTGGGGCCCCAGGGATACGTTGGCCTCAACCGAATCCAGGCCGGCCTCACCAACGTCGCCCTGGTGGTGCCACGTGCGGTCGCGGTTCAGGCCCGGGGACGGGTCCTCCAGTTCTTCTTCGAGCAGCTTCGCCGCTTTCCGGAGGTACGCGACCGGGTGGATCCCACCCGGCTGGCACGCGCGGTGATGGTCACGGGCCCCTTCGCCGCCTGGTCCGGACGGGTCATCGCCGATGGCGCCCTGCTGGTGGGCGATGCCGCCGACTTCTTCGATCCCTTCACCGGCGAAGGGATCTACTCCGCGCTCAAGGGAGCCGAGCTGGCGGCGACTGTGTCAGCCAATGCGCTGAGCACTCCGGGACCACTCCGGGCATCGCGGCTCCGGGAGTATCCCGCGCTGCGGCGCCGCGCCTTCGCGGGCAAGTGGGCGGTCGAGCGCCTCATCGGATTCGGGATGTTGCTCCCGGCGCTCTTCGACCGCGCCGTGGCGCGGATTGGCCGCCGCCCCGGCATGGCCGACACGTTGATCGGTGTCACCGGCGACTTCATTCCTCCGGGGGAGGTGCTCAATCCCCTCTTCCTGGCCAGGATGGTTTTTTGAACGCTCCCGATATCGATCCCGCGCAATTCCGTCAGCTCCTGGGGCGATTCGCCACCGGCGTGGTGGTCATCACCGCCCGGGACCTCGAAGGCTGCCCGGCGGGGATGACGGCCAACAGCCTAGCTTCGGTCTCCCTCTCGCCCCCGTTGGTCTCGATCTCGGTGGAGCACCAGGCCGAGATGTTCCACACCATGAGCGCCACCGCGGACTTCGTGATCAACATTCTCTCATCGCACCAGGAGGCCATCTCCCGGCGCTTCGCCGGCGGTCACCGGCCAGACCGGTTCGACGGACTGGGCTATCACCTGAGCCAGTCGGGGCTCGTGGTCCTCGATGGGATCCTGGCCCACATCGAGTGCGAGCGCTACACCCAACATCCTCTGGGCGACCACACCCTCTTCGTGGGACGCGTCATCAGCGGCTCCACCGGCGACGGACTCCCGTTGATGTACTATCGCGGTGGCTACGCAGGGCTGACCCCCTCATGATCGGACCGGCACTGGCGCCGTTCGGCACCGAACTGCTGGACGATCCCGCCGCCGATCCGGTGATGGTCTCGGCTTCCCTTCGGAACATTGCCCGTTCCAATCGCTGGTTTGGCGGCTGCTCGGCTCTGCGCTTCGGACTCCGGCTTCTCCTGGCCGATGTGGCCCCCGGCTCCCGTCTCACCCTGCTCGACGTCGGTACCGGCATGGGTGACCTCCCCCGGGATGCCGTGCGGTGGGGTGCCATCAATTCGCTCCTCATCGTCCCCATCGGCTTGGAGCGGCATCGTACCGCGGCCAGACTGGCCAGCCAGAGCGGGGTGCCGACCACCCTGGGGTGCGCGGGAAGTCTGCCGGTCCGGAAGAAGAGTGTGGACCTCGTCCTTGTCAGTCAGGTGGCCCACCATCTGGCCCCGGACGCGGTCGTGGACTTGCTCCGGGCCTGCGATCAAGTGGCCCGTCGGGGCGTCATTCTCTCGGATCTCAGACGCTCGTGGTTCGCAGCCGCCGGATTCTGGGTCGGCTCCCGGGCGCTCCGATTTGATGCGGCAACCCGAAGTGACGGGGTCACGTCAGTACGGCGGGGATTCTCGGCCGCCGAGCTGCGGGAACTGCTTCGGCGCGCTGGTATCCTCGCGAAGGTCCACCTCAGACCCGGCTTTCGACTGGTGGTGGCGTGGCAGCCCGGGGCTCTTTCATGAGGACGGTCGATGTGCTCCGGATGCGCGCTCCGCTCGTGAGAGTCTTCCAGGCGGCGGCGGACGTGGAGCGGTGGCCGACACTGCTCAGCCATTACCGCTGGGTCAAAATGCTGGAACGGCGGGACGGCGGGGGGATCGTGGAGATGGCGGCCTGGCGGCCGTTCGGCTTCCTCAAGTATCCCGCCTGGTGGGTATCCGAGATGTGGGTCGACCCGGCTCGGTCCGAGGTCCGCTATCGACATATAAGAGGAATAACCCGGGGGATGGACGTGGTCTGGCGTCTGGAGCCGACGGATGGGGAGACTGAGGTAACCATCGTACACCAGTGGGAAGGCCCAGCCTGGCCGGCTATCCGGCGGCCGGCGGCGGAATGGGTCATCGGGCCGGTCTTTATTCACGGAATCGCATCCCGCACTCTGGCAGGCATCGCCAAGGCGGTAGAGGCTGAAGCGGCGGCTCCCGCCGCTTCCGGCCATCACTGAGGATCTATGAACGACCAGCGAAGAGTCGTCATCACCGGCGTCGGCGCCATCACGCCGATCGGCATCGGAGTCGACGGGCTCTGGAGCGGACTCAAACAGTGCACCTCCGTGGTGCGTCAAATTACCCGCTTCGATCCCACTCCGTTTCGTTGCCACATCGCCGCGGAGGTGGACGGATTTCACGCCACCGACCATATCGAGGAGCGTAAAGTCAGACGGCTCGATCGGTTCGGGCAATTCAGCATCGCGGCATCTCGATTGGCCATCGAGGATGCCGACCTCGACCCGCGGAAGGAAGATCCGGATCGCATGGGTGCCATGATGGGGACCGCGCTGGGCGGCATCGCGAAGGCCGAGGAGCAATATCCCCTGTACCTCCAAGGGGGACCCCGCAACGTCGACGCTTCGTTGGCCCTGACCGTCTTCGCGGGTGCCGCCAGCTGCAACGTCGCGATCGAGTTCGGGGCCACCGGTCCCAATTCCACCAACGGCATGAGCTGCGCATCGGGCACCATCGCCATCGGGGACGGATTCCGGGCCATCCGCCGGGGGGACGCCGACGTCATGATCGCCGGTGGGGCCGAGGCACCGCTCGCCCCGCTCTGTTTCGGCGCCTTTGCGATCATCCGCGCCATGTCGACGCGGAATGAGGACCCGGCCACGGCCAGTCGGCCGTTCGATCAGGGCCGTGATGGTTTCGTGATGGGCGAAGGGGCCGCGATAGTGATTCTCGAGGAGCGGGGCCGCGCGATCGCGCGGGGTGCGCCGATCTACGCCGAGGTGTGCGGATACGGGGTTACTAACGACGCCCACCACATGACCGCGCCACGGCCGGATGGCCGACAAGCCGCCCGCGCCATGCGCATCGCGATGACCGAGGCACATGTGGGCCCGGCGGAGGTGGGATACATCAACGCCCATGGCTCCTCGACCCCACTCAACGATTCCACCGAGACCTCCTCGATCAAGCAGGTCTTCGGCGACCACGCCTATCGGGTCGCGCTGAGTGGGACCAAAGGGTATTACGGGCATGCCCTCGGTGCCAGCGGCGCCATCGAGACCGCCATCTGCGCTCTGGCGAGCCGCCGTGGTTGGCTCCCGCCGACCGTGAACCTCTCAACCCCCGATCCCGCCTGCGACCTCGGCTACATCACGGGCGAGGGCCGGCCGGCCGACCCGGAGTTCATCCTCACCAACTCATTCGGCTTCGGCGGGATCAATGCGGCGCTGGTGCTGCGGAGGGCGGACGGGCGGTAGGGCGGTCCGCCGGCACGGCGCTGGCCACGGCATGGGTAGTCCTCCTGACCTACCGCCCTACCGCCCTACTGGCTTCCCCTCTAGATTCGCCCCGTTCTCAGCCCGGGTTTCAACCCCTCTCGAGGTTCACCAATGGCTCCCCTTTCCCGCCGCATGGTGGCCGAGGCGCTCGGCACCTTCGGTCTCATCTTCATAGGTTGTGGCGTCGTGGTCGCGAACACCTTTCCCGACGGCAATTCGGGGATCGTAGGCATCGCGCTGGCCCATGCGGTGGTGCTCGGGGTCATGATCACCTGCACGATGAACATCTCCGGCGGTCACCACAATCCGGCGGTGACTATCGGCCTGTTTTCGGCGGGACGGATCAGCGGCAAGGACGCGGGGGCCTATGTGGTCGCCCAGCTGGTTGGCGCCCTACTCGGCGCCTTCCTCCTCCGACTGCTACTGCCACCGGGTGTCGTTTCCGCAGGGAGCCTCGGCACTCCCACGGTAGCGCTTGCGATCACCGGGCCTCAAGCCGTTGGAATTGAGGCGGTCCTGACCTTCTTCCTGGTCTCGGCGGTTTACGGAACGGCGGTATCGCCCAACGCGCCCAAGGTGGGTGGTTTCGGAATCGGGCTGGTACTGTTGTTCGACATCCTCGCTGGCGGTCCGCTGAGCGGTGGGGTCATGAACCCGGCTCGGGCCTTCGGCCCGGCGGTCGTCTCGGGTAACCTGATCGGACAGTATGTCTGGTGGGTGGGACCGATTCTGGGAGGAATCATCGCAGCCCAGCTATGGGAGCGGGTCCTGCTCAAGGAGTGAACAGCCGGCAGCAAGCAGTGAGCGAGGCACTCCGCTTTCAAGAAACCCTCCGGCGTAGGTGACGCGCGGAGGGTTTTGCATCTTGCTATTTCATCGCTTTGCCCGACCTCACCCACAGGGACATCGTGTAACCCAGATAAATCAGAGCGGCCACGACGTACGCCGCGATCATGTATCCGCCATTCTGGGGCAGCTCAGTCATCGCCCAGGTCCTCCCGGACGTCCGCGGCGAGCGCGATGCCATAACGCAGCGTCACGAACCCCAAGTAGAGCAGGGTGAACACGCCGAATGAGGTCAGCAGGGTGTGTAACATCTCGGGGGGAAGCGAAGGTTCGCTCGGTTTCATCAGGATGGGCCGCGGATGCAGCGTGCGGAACAGATAGACGCTAAGGTGGATAAACGGCACCAGCACCAACCCCATCAATCCGACCACGGCACTGAAGCGGGCCCGTTCGGAGCGGTCGTGCAGCGAGGCGCGGAGGGTGAGATATCCCAGGAAGAGAAAGAAGAGAAAGAGCGTCAGCGTGAGACGCGCATCCCAGGTCCACCAGGCGCCCCAGATCGGCTTGCCCCAGATCGGCCCGGTGGTGAGCATCACGCAGCTGAAGGCGACGCCCACCTCCGCCGAGGACGCGGCGAAGCGATCCAGCCGCGGGTCCTTGAGCCAGAGGTAGAGCCCACCCGCCAGGCCCACCATTGAAAAGGCCAGGAGGGCGCACCAGGCCGCGGGAGCGTGAATATAGAAGATCTTCTGGGCCAGCCCCTGGCGAGCCTCGACCGGGGTGTAGCGGAGCGCCATCAGGTAGACGCCCGAGATGGCCAACAGCGCGAGAGCGACCATGATCCGGCCCCGGCGCATGATCGCGGTGGCATGTTCGAGTTCAGGGTTCATTCGTCAACGATCGCTGGAAAGACCATCGTACAAAGCGTGATGAAGGCAATGTCATAGAGGCCGAGTAACCTAAGCCACCCGATCATCTCGCTCAACGGCCGTCCGGCCAGGAGCCGGGAGGTGAGCTGCGCCGCCGCCATGAGGGGAGGCACCATGAAGGGGAGCAGCACTACCGGCAGCATCAGCTCCGCGAATCGAGTCCGGACCACCATGGCGCTGAAAAGGGTGCCTACCGCGACGAAGCCTGCGGTAGCCAGCGCCGCTACGCCGACAATGCCTGGCAGGGCGTGGCCGAAGTCGACGTTGAAGAAAAGGACGAAGAGCGGCAGCGTGACCGCTTCCACCACCGCGGCGAAGGCGAGGTTCCCGAGATACTTGCCCAGATAGAGCGCCCCGCGAGGCACCGGTGCCAGCAGGAGACCGTCGAAGGCGGCATTCTCCCGCTCGACGATGAAGGCGCGGTTGAGGCCGATCATGGAGGAGAACGCGAAGGTGACCCAGAGAATGCTAGGTGCCAGATCCTGGGCCGCGATCGCAGTGGGATCGCGCGCGAAGTTGAACACAACCAGGACCAGAGCCGCGAACACCATCGCGGAGAGCAGGCTGGTCTTGCTGCGGAGCTCGAGCCGGAGGTCCTTGGCCGCCACGGCCAGGGCTAGGCGGAAGGCCTCAGGCACGGAGCAGTTCCAGGTAGTGGGCGGCGAACGCGACGGCGTCGTCGGGCCGGGACGCATCCAGGACCCAACGACCTCCTGCCAACACCCCGACACGGGTGGCCAGGTCCCAGACCTCGGCAAACAGATGGGTGACAACGACCAGCGCCCGTCCCCGCATGGCCTCCGCGCGAAGCAACCCGCGCAGGTGGTCCGATGCGACGGCGTCCAGGCCGGTGAACGGTTCATCCAGGAGGAGAATGGCCGGCTCGTGTAGCACCGCGCGGGCAATCGCCGCGCGCTGCTGCAGGCCCCGGCTCAGGCTCCTCGGTCGGTCGGCAAGCCGGGCACCCAATCCAGCCTCTTCCAGACATCGCCGGGCGACCTGATCCGGACTCGCCAGTCCGTAGAGCCGGGCGGCAAAGGTGAGGTTCTCAATCAGCGAAAGGTCGTCGTAGAGGAGTGACTGGTGAGAGAGGAATCCGATAGCCCGCCGCGCCTCAAGGTCATCCCGCCCCAGTGGGCGGCCCCGGACCCGTACCTCACCGGCACTCGGACGCATGAGTCCGGCGAGAACCCTGAGCAGCGTGGTCTTGCCGGCGCCGTTTGACCCCAGCACCGCCAGTACCTGACCCGGAGCCAGCGAGAGATCCACGCCGCGAAGCACGCGGCGGGCGCCAAAGGAACGTTCGATTTTGATGGCTTCGAGGAGCGCTCCCTCAGCGGGCAGCATCAATTCGGCTTCCGAGTTCGTCCAGGTCGAACGGTTTGACGATGTAGCCGGCGTATGGAAGGTCGAGAACCCTCAGTTGGGGCTCGACGCTGAGATAGGCGGTAGTAATGATAACAGGCAGATCGGGAAGAAGGGCGCGGATCCGGCGGAGCAGGTCCACGCCGTCGGTGTCGGGGAGACGCATGTCCAGCACCGTCACGTCCGGCAGGTACTCCGGGAGCAGCTTCAGTGCCTCAGCGCCACTGGCCGCGAACGCCATCTCATAGCGCGGCTTGAAGTAGCGCTCGTAGCTGATGCGGAGCGAGGCTTCGTCCTCGACGAACAGAACCCGCAGCCGCGGCACGACTGCAACCATTGTTACCCCGAGATGAAGCGGCCCCGCCCGCGAGCGCGGGGTGACAGACTCCGGGAATGTACTCCCCTCAAACGATCGCGGTCTCCAGCTGGAAGAGGTCGTCCAGCTTGGTCAGCACCAGCAGGAATCGGAGCTCATCATTGGCGTTCTTGAGCACCACGACCTGCCGACGCTCCGCCGCTCGGCGCTGCACCAGCATGAGGGCGCCGAGGCCGGCCGAATCCACCTGCCGCGTGGCGCTCAGATCAATCACCAGCCGACCCAGGCGCTCCGGCAGCTGCTCGAGGAGCTGCGCCGCCGCCTGTCGGAACTCGGTCCGGGAATCCAAGCCGAGGTGCTCGGGTGCCGCGAGGAACCTGCAATTCGCTTGCGTGGTCAACATGTTGCCTCCCACGCCCGAAAAACACAGAAGCGCGATGGTTTCGCCGCCTACGGGGGACGGGAGCATCACGCTTTCCGCGCTGCACCCACCTTCGGCACCGAGCTATCTCTTGCGCTCCATTCGTCGCGCGCGAGACCTCTAGTTTTGCGGCCCCGGATCACTCCGGGTGTGCTCTTATCGGGCGAGTCGATTGTGGTGAGGGTCTTCGCCTCGGTCCGTCAAAAAAGCGAGAGCAGTGCCATCAATATAACTGTATGTATTATATATAGTTACATGACAGATTATCCCATTGATGTAGCGAAATTGGCTAGCACTCCGCGACTAATTCGGTGAACTGCAACGCCCGGAAGAAAGGTCGCAGAAAGTGAGTTTGGCTCCCGCCGGAGCAGCCTGCCACTCGCGACCTGGCACCTACCACCTGTCCCCGGCAACCTTACATTACCGACCCCACTCACCCCACGGCCCATGACCGACCAAATCGACACCCTGCTGTCTGAGAAGCGCCGGTTTCCGCCTCCCAAGCCATTTGCCGATCGGGCAGCGGCCACCGCCGAAATTTATCGCGCGGCCGCGGCGGACCGTCTCCGCTTCTGGGCCGATCAGGCCAAGGCACTCGACTGGATCTCGCCCTGGACCCGGGTCCTGGAGTGGAATCCTCCGCACGCCAAGTGGTTCGTGGGCGGAAAGCTCAACGTGTCCGCCAACTGCCTCGATCGCCACCTAGGGACGGCGCGCCGGAACAAGGCCGCGATCATCTGGGAAGGTGAGCCCGGCGACCGACGAGTTCTCACCTATTGGGACCTCGCGCGCGAAGTGCGCCGCTGCGCCAACGCGCTCAAGGCGCTGGGGGTGAAGAAGGGGGACCGGGTTGCCATCTACCTGCCGATGATCCCGGAGGCCGCCATCGCGATGCTGGCCTGTGCCCGGATCGGCGCGGTGCACTCGGTGGTCTTCGGCGGCTTCTCGGCGGAATCACTGCGGGATCGAATCAATGACGCTGAGGCCGTCGCCCTCATCACGGCGGACGGCGGGTATCGCCGCGGCCAGGTACTTCCCCTCAAACGGTTCGCCGACGAGGCACTCGAGCAGTGCCCGTCGATCCGCAACGTGGTGGTGGTGCGGCGACGCGCCGGTGGCGAAGGGGACGAGGCCTTTGCGACCATGAATGAAGGCCGTGACCACTGGTGGCATCATCTGCTCGAAAAGGCCGGCAATGACTGCCCACCCGAGCCGATGGACGCCGAGGACCTGTTGTTCATTCTCTATACCTCGGGCACTACCGGCAAGCCGAAGGGAATCGTCCACACGACGGGTGGCTATCTGACCCAGGTCGCGGCAACGACGAAGTATGTCTTCGACCTTCGAGACGAGGATGTCTTCTGGTGCACCGCCGATATCGGATGGGTCACCGGACATTCCTACGTCGTCTATGGCCCTCTCGCCAATGGCGCCACCGTCGTGATGTACGAGGGAGCACCGGACTGGCCGGAGCGCGACCGTTTCTGGGAGATCGTCGAGCGCTTCGGCGTCACCGTGTTCTATACCGCGCCCACGGCGATCCGCGCGTTCATGAAGTGGGGTGAGGCCCATTCCCGAAAACACGATCTGGCATCCCTGCGCCTCCTCGGCACGGTGGGCGAGCCGATCAACCCCGAGGCCTGGATCTGGTACCACGAAAACATCGGACATCAGCGCTGCCCCATCGTCGACACCTGGTGGCA
The DNA here is from genome assembly GCA_041485505.1 of Gemmatimonadota bacterium. Classification (GTDB taxonomy): domain Bacteria; phylum Gemmatimonadota; class Gemmatimonadetes; order Gemmatimonadales; family GWC2-71-9; genus JBDUEA01. The sequence continues at coordinate 11,833 of JBGPJS010000009.1, forward strand.
GACCGAAACCGGCGGCATCATGATCACGCCACTTCCCGGCGTCACCACCACCAAGCCGGGTTCCGCTACGATTCCCTTCCCCGGCATCTCGGCGCAGCTGGTGGATCAGAAAGGCACCCCGCTGCAGCAGGGAGGCGGGCTCCTGGTTCTGACCGAGCCGTGGCCTGGGATGCTCCGGACCATCTACCGAGACGACGAGCGCTACCAGGAGACCTACTGGAGCAAGTTTCCCGGCAAATACTTCGCGGGGGATGGCGCCAAGGTGGACGAGGACGGCTACTGGTGGATCCTCGGGAGGGTGGACGACGTGCTGAACGTGGCCGGCCACCGTATCGGCACCATGGAGGTGGAGAGTGCCCTGGTGGATCATCCGGCCGTGGCCGAAGCGGCCGTCGTGGGGAGGACCCACGAGCTCAAAGGGCAGTCCTTGGCGGCCTTCGTCACCCTCAAGGAAGGGCAGAAACCCTCCTCGGCGCTGAAGGACGACCTGAAGGAACACGTGAGCAAGAAAATCGGCGCCATCGCCCGGCCGGACGACATTTTCTTTTCCGCCGACCTTCCCAAGACCCGGAGCGGCAAGATCATGCGCCGCCTGCTGAAAGACATCGCCGAGGGACGGACGCTGGGGGACACTACGACCCTGGCGGATCCGAACGTCGTCAACCGGCTGAAGGAGATGTACGAGGCTGAAGAGAGTTAGCTCCGGAGAGAGGCAATGCATCAATCCGTTCGTCATCCGGCGGTCCGGCTGTTTCCGATCGGACTCGCGCTGGCCGCCCTTGTCGCCGGGGTCGGATCGGTCCGCGCCGCCGCGCAGGATTCGGCCCCACCCCCTCCGCCACCACTCGACACAGCCCAGGCCCGCTTGCCGCAGTTCCGGTCTTTGAATCGAGGCCCGGTTGAGGCCGACTCGATCTGGCCGGCCAATGCCGACCTGCTCAATCAGGCACTCCTGCCCTACCGGGTGAATCTTGCCGGGATCTCCGACACCCAGCGCGCCGGACTCGGCCGCGCCACCCGTGAGCTGATCGGCCCGATCGACTGGAACCGATACCGGATCAACTCACTGCAGGCGGCCGCGATCGTCTTCTACGGGCTCACCCTGTATGGAGGGGTGCAGGCCGTCGGGCCGGCCACCGGCCCCTGCCCGGGTCCGGTCGACTGTGGGGAGCCGGTTGCCAAGATCGCCGAGTTGGTCCGGTATCCCCAGCGGCTGGCCGATGGGTTCGGAGTTTTGAATCCCTCGCGGGACCGCGAGATCCTGGACTACTTCTACAACACCGCCGTGAGTCTCGCTGTTGGCTTCGGGCGCTGCGGCTGCGGCTCGGCAGCAGGGGCGGCCCAACAGCTCCGCGACGGCGCCAAGGGCCTCTACTCCGAGTTCGCCATCTTTCCAAGTCAGCTCCAGACGATCGTTCAGTTCGCATCCGTGGTACAGAAAGAGTCGGACCCATGCCTGCGGCAACACTAAGGACGGAAACTGCGAACCTCGCCGGAGACCGATGACCCACCCAGCTTCCTCCCCTGGCGCGGCGGTGATCCGGGCCTGGGGACGCCTCCACTCCCTCCCCGGAGGTACCTGGCTCTTCAATCGGCTTCTGGGCTGGATGGTACCGTACACGGGAAGCATCGGCGCCCAGGTTCGGGAACTTCGCCCCGGATACGCCCGGGTGGAGATGGGAGACCGCCGACGGGTGCGCAACCATCTCAACTCCATTCACGCCGTCGCGCTGGTGAACCTCGGTGAGGTGACCAGCGGCCTGGCCATGATCGCCGGGCTCCCACCCGGGGTCCGCAGTATCGTGACCAACCTGTCGATCGAATACCTCAAGAAGGCACGCGGATCCTTGGTCAGCGAATGCTCCTGTGAGATTCCGTCCGTTACCGGGACTATGGATCACGTGGTCCAGGCTGAGATTCGGGATCAATCCGGAGAGGCGGTCGCCAGAATCAGCGTCCGGTGGCGGCTGAGCCCCGGGTGAGCCCGGATCCGTCGGATCGTGGCCGCCTCGACACCCCGTTCACCCACCAGGCCGGCATCGAGGTGCCGCTCATCTGCGGCGCGATGTACCCCTGCAGCAACCCGGAGTTGGTCGCCGCAGTGTCCGCCGCGGGAGGGATCGGCATCGTTCAACCCATCTCCCTGACCTATGTCCACGGCCATGATTTCCGCGAAGGGCTCCGCCTGATCCGACGACTGACCGATCGGCCGATTGGGATGAATGCCCTGATCGAGCAATCGTCCCGCACCTATCATGACCGAATGTCCCGCTGGATCGACATCGCCCTCGAGGAGGGGGTCCGTTTCTTCGTCACCTCGCTCGGCAACCCGCGCTGGGTGGTGGAACGGGTAAAGCCACTGGGGGGTGTGGTGTATCACGATGTGACCGAGCGGAAGTGGGCGCGCAAGGGATTGGACGGCGGAGTACAGGGTCTGATCGCCGTCAACTCCCGAGCCGGGGGCCACGCCGGCCCCGCAACGAGGCGCTCGTGGAAGAACTGGGGGATCTCGGTGTCCCCCTCATCTGTGCCGGTGGCATCGGCACCGAGGAGGATTTCGTGCGGGCTCTGCGCCAGGGCTACGCCGGCGTGCAGATGGGGACCCGATTCATTGCTACGCCTGAGTGCCGCGCGAGCGAGGCCTACAAGGCTGCCATCCTGCGGGCGGCCGAGCAGGACATCGTCCTGAGCGAACGGATCACCGGTGTGGCCGTGGCGGTCATCTGTACGCCGTACATCGAGCGGATGGGTCTCCGGGCGGGGCCCCTCGCCCGCTGGATGCTGCAGGGCCGAAAGACCAAGCACGTGATGCGCACGATCTACGCACTCAAGTCCCTCTGGCAACTCAAGCACGCGTCCCTGGATGAGACGGGGTCGAAAGAGTTCTGGCAGGCGGGGAAGAGCGTGGCGGGAATCAATGCGATCGAGCCGGCGGGAGAGATTGTGCGGCGGTTTGCGAAGGCCGCTAGTCGTTAGTCGTGAGCCATTGGCCGTTAGCCGTTGGCGTCGGCCATTGGGAGAGGCGATGGGTCCCGGTCGGAAGCCTAGATGACAGCAGCGGTAAGCCGAAAGCCAATGACGAACCGCTATTGGCTAACGGCTATAGTCAAAACTGAATCTGCGCCCCCAGTTCTACCACCCGATTCGGCGGCAGATTGAAGAACGTGGTGGCCGACTGGGCGTTCCGGGTCATCAGGATGAAGAGCTTCTTTCTCCACTGGTACATCCGCTCGTGTCCGGTGGGAGTGGGGGCGGGCTTCCTGGTTGCCGGTGTCGCGATCAGGGTCTCGCGACCGAGATAGAACGTTGTCTCCATCGGCTTGATGATCAGCCCCTTGGGCTCCAGTGACTTGAGCACGGCGGGCACGTCGGGGGTTTCCATGAACCCGTAGTAGGCCTGCACCAGGTAGAATCCCTCCCCCAGCTCCTTGAACTCCACCCGTTCCTCCTCAGCCACCTGGGGGATCTCCGCCGTGGCCACCGACATCAGCAGGACCTTCTCGTGAAGCACTTTATTGTGCTTGAGGTGGTGGAGCAGCACGGGGGGCGCCCCGCTCGGATCCGACGTCATGAACACGGCCACCCCCGGCACCCGGAACGGCTGCCGCCGGGCAATGTCTCTGAGGAAGAGGTCGAGCGGCAGCGAGTTCTCTCGCATGATACTGGCCAGCAGGATCCGTCCTCGCTTCCAGGTGGTCATCAGCGCGAAGATCCCAATTGCCACCACCAATGGGAACCAGCCGCCCTGCAGCACCTTCACCATGTTGGCCCCGAGGAACGCGAGATCGACCCCGAGCAGCATGGCGGTAACCCCCACAACCCGGGCGACTCCCCAGCGCCAGCGGGTGCGGGCCACCCAGGCGAAGAGAATCGTCGTAATCGTCATGGTGCCTGTGACCGCGATGCCGTAAGCGGCCGCGAGGTTGGTGGAGGAGCGGAAGCCCAATACCAGTCCCACACACGCCACCATCAGCGCCGCATTGACCTCCGGGACATAGATCTGGCCTGCCTCCCGGCTCGAGGTGTGCTTGACGGTGACCCGGGGGGAGTATCCCAGCTGCACCGCCTGTCTGGTAAGCGAGAACGCGCCGGAGATGAGCGCTTGCGAGGCCACGACCGCGGCGGTGGCCGCGACCCCCACCATGGGGTAGAGCGCCCATGCCGGGACCAGCGCGTAGAACGGGCTCTTCGCTGCCGAGGGGACGTCGAGCAGGAGAGCCCCCTGTCCAAAGTAGTTGAGCATCAACGCAGGGAGCGCGACCCCAAACCAGGCCAGCCGGATGGGACGCTTGCCGAAGTGTCCCATGTCGGCGTACAGCGCCTCCCCGCCGGTGAACACCAGCACCACCGCACCCAGGATGAAGAATCCCTGAGCGCCGTCACGCCAAAAAAAGTCGACGGCGTACCACGGGTTCACGGCCCGTAAGACGCCGGGATCCCGCAGGATGCCGCCGATCCCCAGGACAGCGAGACAGCCGAACCACAGGACCATGATCGGTCCGAAGACGGCACCGACGCCCGCCGTGCCCAGTCGCTGGAAGACAAAGAGCCCGACCAGGATGAGCACGGTAATCGGCACCACGAAAGGAAGCAGCGCGGGTGTGGCGTAGTCGAGTCCCTCGACGGCGCCCAACACCGAGATCGCAGGGGTGATGACCCCGTCACCATAGAGCAGGGCCGCGCCGAAGAGGCCGAGCAGGACCAGGGCCCGCCGGCGACCACTCGGCTCTTCCTTCCCGCGTACCAGCGCCAGCAGGGCGAGAATGCCACCTTCGCCACGGTTGTCCGCCTTCATGACCAGTAGGATGTACTTGAACGAAACAACGAAGTTGAGCGACCAGAGAATGAGGGAGAGAATACCGAGGACGTTCTCACGCGTAGCGGGAACTCCGTGCGGCCCAAAGCATTCCTTGAGGGAATACAGCGGGCTGGTGCCGATGTCCCCATACACCACGCCCAGCGCCGAAAGGGATAGGACAGCGAGTCCGCTGCCGCGGACTGGGGCCTGGTGCCCTTCGGAGGTGGGAGTCACCTCGCCCTCGCGTCTCCCCGTGGCGTGAGGCTGCCGGCCGAAGCCTGTCGTTGATCAAGCAGTGCGGCGACCATGATGCTGGTAATGATCCCCGCGGAGGCCACGCACCACCGGCAGATGGCATGGATGACGAAGAGCTCGAGCGAGGTGAGATAGATCGTGAAGAGCACGCCGACCGCGGCCAGGACAAGCAGCAGTCGCGCCGGCCAACTCCGTTCGCCGGCCGGTGCCTGCAGGCTCAGCAGGCTCAGCCCCAGCAGCATGGCGTAACCACCGACGCCATAGAGCGCCACCTCGAGACCCAGGAAACGGCTGTAGGGGCTGAGCTGGACCGTCTCACACCCGCCGGTGCCACAGGCGAGGGTCCCGATCTTTCCAATCTTATACAGGTAGAGGTAGGCGGCCACGAAAAGGCCGCCGAGGCTCAGCAGAGCGGCGGCCATCCGGTAGCGCACCTTACTTGGCGGGCGCGGGCGAAAGCGAATCCGCCAGATGCTTGAGGCGGTCGTAGCTCATGGAAGCCACACCGCTATAGAGGCGTCCCACCACGATGAATGATGGGGTCGAGCCCACGCCCAATGCCTCTCCCTCCTTCAAACTGGCCTGGATCCGACCCGCATACTTCCCGGACTTCATGCACCCATCGTACTTGTCCAGGTCGAGCCCCACTTTCCCGGCGTAATCCCGGAAGGAGCCGGAGGCGTCGCGTTTGGGGGCCCAGTCGCTCTGGCCCTCGTAAATCAGCCGGTGCAGGTCCCAGAACTTGCCTTGCTCGTCAGCGCAGGCGGCGGCGTGCATCGCGACGCGGGTGTGGCGGTGAATCTGGTCCAGCGGAAAGTCCCGGTACCGCCAGCGGACCCGGCCAGTCTGAATCATGCGCTCTTCGATGGTAGGCATCTCGACGGTGGCGTACACCTGGCAGACCGGACACTGATAGTCCGCGTACTCCGTCACCTCGAGCGGGGCGGTGCTTGCCCCCAGGAGATAGCCGCGGAAACCGGCCGTGTCGCCGGGCTGCACCGCGATGGGTATCGGAATGCTGATGGCCGGCGGTTTGAGCACCAGGTAGCCAAGCGCGCCGACCCCCACGACGGCCGCTGCGGCCAGGACGGTATAGAACCCCTTCATTCCGTTGGGCGCGGGCGCCATGGCTGGTCATCCTCCGGGTCTTCAGGCAGGAGAAAGTCGGATTGCTTGGCCTGGTCCACGATCCGGCGGCTCTCCGCGACCTCCGGCGTGTCGTACGTCAAGCGCACTTCATAATGAAACAGCTCACTGCGGACATCGCCGAGCAGTTTCAGCAGTTCGGGAACATGCGTCAGCAGCTGACCGTTCTGATCGAGCTCCCGGATCCGTTCCGCGACGGATCGGAGCAGCACGACCAGGCGATCCACGCGCGCCTTCCCGTAGACTTCGTCGTGTTCGGACATGGCTGACTCCCCCGGGGCACGGGTAGATCCGCGCCCGACCCGGCCTCGAATGCCGGACAATCTAATCACTGAGGGAAATATGACGGAGGGGAAGCACGATTGCATCAACCGGCCGCGCGCGACTATATTTCTCGTGCCATAAGGCCCCTTAGGAGGCTGCTCCGGATGACTAAAAAGAAGGCTCGCCGCACACCCTCCTCCCCGCCGGTTTTCGACCAGGCCCGGGATGAGATGTTCGGCCACATTCTTCGTTGTGGAGTACTGGAAGCGCTGCCCGAACACCAGAAAGAGTGGTTCGACGATACCACGCAATATCTTGTCGAACGCTACGACACCCTGACTCCAGAAGAACTGGCACAGCTCCGAGTCCTCGGCGAACGCTACTGCCAGCCGGTGGTTGGTCGCTCGGCGGCGGTTGAGGCCACCGTCGAGTAGGAACCACCCGCGTGCCTGCCGAATCAGAGCCGCCCCGGAGTTCGCTGCGGGGCGGCTCTTTCATTGTCCGGGTCCCCGTCCTGGCGGTAACCATCGCCACCGATACCCCAGCGCCGCCCGCAGCCCGCCTCCTACCCCAAATTCGGCGGCCCAGCCCGAGGCTGTGCCGGGACGGGCCTCCACCCCGAGACCCAATACCAGATACCCCTGGTCTGACCTGCCGGCCTTCCAGGCCAGACCTCCCAGACCGTAGACGCCCACGCCGTGAGCTCGACGGGAGGTGAATAGAAGGTGACCCAGGATCTCTCCCCGAAAGGCGGCAGCGCCTTCCGCACCACCGACCGCCATTGTCAGGGCGACGCGACCCCGTTCCGAGAAGCGTAGCGCGCCGTAGAGCCCGACGGCCGCGAGCGGGTGTCGCTCGAAGGTCGCGACGGCGTGGAGACCCAACTCGGGGATTCGTTGGGCGGAAAGCTGCATCGGCACGGCAAACAACGACAGGATTAGCCGCGTAGGAACGCGGATGAACCCGGACCTATTGGATGATTGTGGACAGGCCCATCCAACTGTTTCGTGCCAGAGCAAAATCCAACAGGGTCTCCGCAGGGAATACTCCGCGTTTATCCGCGTTCATCCGCGGCCAACTCAGTCCCGGCCGAGGTCGAGATCGTAGGTCACCCGGATGTCCGGCGCCAGGGAATGCATCACCGAGCAATACTTCCCGATCGAGAGGTCGATCGCGCGGCGAGCCTTGGCCTCGTCGATTCCCGCTCCCCGGACCCGATAGACCAGGTGCAAGGACAGGTACCGCCGAGGCTCTTCCTCCCGCCGGACCCCCGCTGCTTCGATGCGGACCTCGCGGAGTTCGACCCGCATCTTCTGAAGGATGGAAACCACATCGGAACCGCTACAGCTCGCGGCGGCAAGGAGGAGGGTCAGCATCGGTCCCGGGGCCTGGCGATTGTCACCATCGATAAGAATGGTGGGACCCCCGGGCTCGCCGCCCTCGAAACGGAGGTCGCCGCGCCAACTGAGGGTGATGCGTTTGGTTTCTTGAGGCATGGAGTAGGTGGTAGGTCGTAGGTTGCAGGTAGCAGGTGGCAGGTGGAGTGGGGAAGGTAGCGCCGCGAGGCGAGTCCTCCGCGCCCACCACCTACAACCTACCACCTACCACCTACTACCTCAGGACCGCCCTCGCCCACCGCTGGGATCCCATAGCGGCTCCTTCACCACCTCCGCTCCGATCCACTCGCCGAAGATATCCACCTCGGCGGTCGTGGCCGGCACCGCATTCTGGAGCGGCCGGTCGCGACTCCGGTCTCCGCTTCAAGCGACGGTAGAGCTCCACGCTGTACATCATCATCCGGGTGAGGGTGACCGAGGCCCGGAGCTGGCCCACGAATCCCGCCGAATGCCAGGTGGAGCCGCTGGTGAGATCGGCGCGCTCCATCAGGATGATCCCCTTCCAACCGAGTCCCGCGAGGTGATAGGCGATGCTGGTGCCGGCGAGACCACCACCGATGATGACGCAGCGGGCCTGCGACGGCAGGTCAGACTCGGGCGGCACGAACGATCTCCAGCCAGGGGCCGTAACGGGGGTCGGTGGCGCTGGCCTTGAGGCGGGCGAAGTGTCGCGACGCGTATTCCTGATAGTCAAACTCGATCCGCGACACAACCGTCTGCACCACACCCCACATGGCCTCGCGGAAATCCGACATGATCCGCATCAGGCGGAGGCAGGCGAAGCGCCTCGGGGTACAGGGCTCTCCGAAGTAGGCGGCGAGGAGCCGCTCATCGTCCGCCTCCACCAGCCCGTTGTTGATCGACAGGTTGCCGAGGTCGAAGTAGCGGTCGCCCATCCCGGCGTACTCCCAGTCCACCAGACGGATGCGGGAGCCATCGTGGATCATGTTGGCGTTGAGCAGATCGTTGTGGCAGGGAACCGGGCGGTGCTCGGGGCCCTGGAGGACGCTTTCGATTTCTCCCGCGACCCGAAGCGCGGGTGGATAGTCCGCTGGCAGGGTCGCGCCCCGAGCGGTGGCGGTCGCCGCGTAGCTCTCCACCACGCGAAAGGGCGAGAAGGAGGAGGGAATCGGCGGGCCCTCGTTGAAGCTGCGGACGGCGCGGGCCACCTGCGCCAGCATGCCGGGCTCCCGCAGCTCTTCCGGCGGAACCGGCCGGCCGGGGATGAAATGGGTGACCAGACACCCGATCTCGGGGAGAAAGGCCGCCACTTGGGGGCCGAGACCGAGCCCCGCGGCCATTTGTGAGGCGGCATGCTCGGCGGTACGCTCGATCTCGAGGTGGGCCGACTCCGGACTGGTCACCCGCACGACGTACTCGGCGCCGCCCAGACGGATCCGATAGTTCAGGTTGGTCATGCCGCCGCCGAGCGGCTCGGGCGTGCCGCTCGGTTCTCCCAGCAGGGGGCGCAGCCGCCGCAGGACGCGGTCGAGCGCTTCCGTCATGAGGGGAGGCTCACCGGAAGAGGGGCAGAAGCCAGTCGACCACGCGGGGTTTGCCACACACGATTCCGTATTCGGTCTTCTCCCGCCCTCGAGAGCGATAGACACATTCGTAGCGTCCGCCGGCCTCTTCCACCAGGATCTGGGTCGCGGCGATGTCCCAGAGCCGGACCCCGTAGTCGATCGCGGCGCCGATGGCACCCTCCGCGGCCAGCGTGTGTCCGATGCAGTCCTCGTAGCCCCGCACCTGAGGGTGGGTTCGCATCAGGGTGTCGAATCCCGGGCCCGCTCCACAGCGGACGAACCGGACCCGATTGCCGGTGGAAATGATCTCTCGCGGGAGAGCAGCCGCGGGGACGTCGCGGATGCGGATCCGGCGTCCGTTCTTGAAGGCGCCCAGCCCCAGGCCCGCGCTGTAGCGGAGTCGAAGTGCCGGCTGGTCGATGATCCCGACGAGGGGCCGGCCCCGGAAATGGAGTCCGATGATGGTGCCGAAGAACGGTATGCCGTGAGTGAAGCTGAGAGTTCCGTCGATGGGATCCAGGATCCACTGAAAATCCGACCCGACGTTGACTGCGGGGAATTCCTCGCCGATGATGCCATGCTCCGGGAACCGGCGTCGGATCTCCCGCCGCAGGACGCGCTCGGCGGCCAGGTCGGCGTCAGTCACATAACTCGCATCGGCCTTGAGCCGCTTCCGGAATCCGCCGCCCATTTTGCGAAGGATGATCCGCCGGGTGCCGGCGGCGAAACCGAGAGCGGCGGTGTACAGGCGGCGACGTTCGGCCAGGCTGAGCTCTTCGGCAGCGGACATGTCTGGTCTCCCGATGGACCCTGCTCTAGACAAGTGCCGACCTGAGCGGTACTCTAGCGCCGCCTTACTCCGGCGGGAAGGAGGCGATCACCCCGCCCGTATCCAGCCAGCGCATCAGACCAGACGATGCTCAACCCTAAGGAGGCTGCCGATGGACTCCGGAGCGCCGATGCACGCCGATGCCGCGCGAGACGCGGCCGATCTCGCCAAGTTCGGCTACAAGCAGGAGCTGAAACGGACGCTGGGGACCTTCTCCTCCTTTGCGGTGGCCTTCAGCTACATCTCCCCTTCGACCGGGATCTTCACCCTCTTCGCGCTCGGCCTTTCCTTCGTCGGCCCCTTCTTCTTCTGGAGCTGGCCCCTGGTCTTCCTGGGTCAGCTGTTCATCGCACTCAACTTCGCCGAGCTGTCCAGTCACTATCCGGTGGCCGGCTCGGTCTTTCAGTGGACCAAGTACCTCTCCGGGCGGACCTACGCCTGGTTCGCGGGGTGGATCTACCTGGCCGCGGGCGTGCTGACGGTCACGGCCGTGATCGTGACCCTGCCTCTCGCCCTGATCCCCGCCTTCAACGGCATGGGTTGGGCCCTCGCAAATGATCTCGCCACCCAGCGCACGGTGGCCGTCATCACCCTGCTCCTGATCACCGTGCTCAACATCTACGGCGTAAAGCTGGTCTCCATCGTCAATAATACCGGCGTGGTCTTCGAGATCCTCGGTATGGTGGTCTTCGCGGTCATCCTGGCGTTGCTCCACAACAACCAGGGCGTGGGGGTCGTCTTTCAGACCGGCGAGACTAGCGTCACCATGAGCAGCTTCACCGCCGCGATGTTCATGAGCCTCTTTGTGATCTACGGCTTCGACACCGCCTCCACGCTGGCGGAAGAAACCCGGGATCCTCGGCGAGAGGCCCCCAAGGCGGTGTTGGCGTCCATCATCGGCGCTTTCATCATTGGGGTGATTTTTCTGTGGGGCATGCTCATGGCGGTACCGGATGTGAAGGACGCGATCGCAAAAGGGATGGGCCCGGCCCAGATCATCGAGGCCAATTTCTCACCGCTGCTGGCCACGATTTATCTGTTGATCGTCGCGGCCGCGATCTTCGTCTGCTGCCTGTCGATCATGACTTCGACCATCCGGCTGGCCTTCGGCATGGCACGGGACAACCAGCTGCCGTTCTCCGAGTCCCTTGCCAAGGTCAGCCCGAGTCTGCACACCCCCGTCGGGGCCTGCATCGTGGTCGGCCTCCATATCAC
>JBGPJS010000010.1:0-20762 GCA_041485505.1 Gemmatimonadota bacterium
CCTCGGCGCCCTGTACCTTGGTCCCGACCACCAGGAGCCGCATGGAGGGCCACCGCCTCCGGGTGACGGTAATGATGTCCCGGAGGGCGGCGCCGTCGAGGCTGGTCACGACCGCGATCCCAGATGGAAAGGCGGGCAGTCCTCGCTTCCGAGCCGGGTCGAACAGCCCGTCCTTCTGCAGCGCCGCCTTGGTGCGTTCCAGCAGCTGTTGCTGGAGGCCCAACCCTTCGGTGGCCAGCATTTCGGTCACGTTGAGTCGGAACTCCCCTTTTTCCTCCCAGAGGGTCGGCACCGCGAACACAAACACCTGGGTGCCTACTGCCGGGGCCGACCCCGCCTTCACCGCGTAGGAGCGCCACATGGTGCAGCGGATCTGCGCTTCGGGGTCCCGCAGGGTGAAATACCAGTGGCCGCTCTGGTAACTGCGAAACTCCGCGATCTCTCCCCGGACCCAGAGGGCGCCAAGATTGCCCTCGATCGCCCGCTTGGCGGCGCGGGCCACCTGGGCGACGGTCCAGGGAGCATCGGAGAAGAGAGGGAGGGTCACAGGATTGAGGGATTGGGGGATTGGGGGATGGGGGTTGTGGGATTGGGAGATTGGGGGATTGTCGGATTAGACGACTGTGGAATTGTGCCATGGTGGACTCCGAACCCATCAATCAATCCCCCAATCCCCCAATCCCTCAATCCCTCAATTGCCTCACCGCCTGCAGAGTATTCGCCAGCAACATCGCGATTGTCATGGGGCCGACCCCTCCCGGCACCGGGGTGATGGCCGAGGCAAGGGCGGCGACCGGCTCATAGGCCACATCGCCGACCAGGCGGTAGCCTTTGGCGTGAGCCTTGTCCTCCACCCGATTGATGCCGACGTCGATGACCACCACGCCGGGGCGCACCATGTCGGCGGTGACAAACTCGGCCTTGCCGATTGCGGCGACCAGGATGTCCGCCTGGCGGGTAATGCTGGGGAGATCACGGGTCTTCGAGTGACAGACGGTCACGGTGGCATCGCCGCCGGGCCCGTTCTGGATCAGCAGATTGGCCATGGGCCGGCCCACGATGTTGGAGCGGCCGACGATCACGACGTGGGCCCCCTTGGTGTCAATCCCCGAGCGGATCAGCATCTGCTGCACCCCGTAGGGCGTAGCCGGACGAAAAGCGGTCGGATCGCCGATCACCAGCTTGCCGACGTTGACCGGATGGAATCCATCGACGTCCTTGGATGGATCGATTCGGCGGATCACCGTGTCGCTGTGCATGTGCTTGGGAAGTGGGAGCTGCACCAGCATGCCGTGAATCGCCGGGTCGGCATTGAGCCGGTCAATGGCCGCGAGCAGCTCCGGCTCGGAAGTCGAGGCCGGCAGGCGGATGGTGACGGAATGCATGCCGGCCTCTTCGCAGGCCTTCCCCTTACTACGCACGTACACCTGGCTGGCGGGATCTTCGCCCACCAACACCACGGCCAGGCCCGGGGTGACGCCCGACGGCTTGAGCCGGGCGCACTCGGCGGCCACCTCATTCCGGATGGCCCGGCCGATCGCCGCGCCATCGAGAATCCGGGCGGTCATCGGGCAAAGTCCACGGCGCGCGTTTCCCGGATCACCACCACCTTGATCTGCCCCGGATACTGCAGTTCGCTCTCGATCCGCCGCGCGATGGACTCCGAGAGCAACAGCGCGGCGGTGTCGTCCACCTTCTCCGGTGTCACCACGACGCGGATTTCACGGCCGGCCTGGATGACGCTGGTCTTCTCGACACCGGCGAAAGTATTGGCCAGCTCCTCGAGGCGGGTCAGCCGCTTGACGTAACTCTCGAACGCCTCGCGCCGGGCCCCGGGCCGGGAACCGCTGATGGCGTCCGCGGCCTGAACCAGCACCGACTCGGCGGTCTCGTGGGGCGCATCGTCGTGGTGGGCGTGAATGCAGTTGATGACCAGTGGTTGCTCGCCATACTTGCGGGCGACCTCCACGCCGAGCTCCACGTGGGTGCCTTCGTTTTCATGAGTGAGCACCTTGCCCACATCGTGCAGCAGCGCCCCCCGCTTGGCCAGCGCCACGTCGAGATGCAACTCGGCGGCCATGATGCCCGCCAGCCAGGCCACCTCTTTCGAGTGCTCCAGGATGTTCTGCCCATACGAGGTGCGGTAGCGCATCCGGCCCACCAGCTTGATCAGCTCGGGATGGAGGCCGTTGACCCCGGTCTCGTAGGCCGCCCGTTCGCCCAGTTCCTGGATCTCGGTGGCGATCTCCTTCTGAGCCTTGGCCACCAGCTCCTCGATCCGGCCGGGATGGATGCGCCCGTCGGTGATCAGCGCCTCGAGGCTGCGACGCGCGATCTCCCGCCGCACCGGGTCAAAGCAGGAAACAATCACCGTGTCCGGCGTGTCGTCGATGATGACGTCGACGCCGGTGGCGGTCTCAAAGGCGCGGATGTTCCGCCCCTCCCGGCCGATGATCCGGCCTTTCATCTCGTCATTGGGGAGGGCCACCGCCGAGACGGTGCTCTCGGCCGTGTGCTCGGCCGCAATCCGCTGGATGGCCATGGCCAGGACCCGTTTGGCATCACGGTCGGCCGAGCGCTTCGCCTGTTCCTTGATGTCCCGCACCAGGGCGGCGGCCTGACTCCGGGCTTCGTCCTCCACCCGTTGCATCACTTCGCGGCGAGCCTCTTCTGCCGTGAGCCCGGCGATTCGCTCCAGCCGCTGGCGCTGCTCCTGCACCAGACGATCGATCTCGGTGCCCCGGTTCTTGAGCTCCTGTTCCTGTTTCTCGAGGCCCGCCTGCCGGGACTGGAGCCCGCGCTCCTGGGACTGGACCTGCTCCATCTTGCGCTCGAGGGATCGGTCTCGCTCCTCGACCCGGCGCTCGATCCGCTCAGACTCCTCCCGCCGGCGCTGCACCTCGTGGTCGAGGTCCTCGCGGAGCTTGAGGGTTTCCATTTTCCCCTCGAGCACCGCGGAGGCCCGGGCTTCGTCGGCCTTCCGGGTCGCTTCGGCAAGGACCCCGACGGCCTGTTGCCTCGCGAGGGTCAGGATGCCCTCGGCGGTCTTGCGCTGGATGCGGAAGTAGAGCCAGAAGGAGGCGGCCGCCACGATCACGCCCGCGACGACGCCGACCAGCAGCGGGAGCAGGAACTGGGACATACGATCTATCTCCGACACGGCGCAGGGCGCCGCGCGATTGCGGGTGCGGCGGACAGCTACTCGGTGAGTGTGAAGGTCCCGCTGGTCCGGCTGCCCCGCTTGGCCGGCGGGAGCAGGCGAGCCAGATCGTCGGCCATCGCGTTGATCCGGGCGGACAGTTCCCGGTCGCCGCGGCGGGCCTGAAAAAGCTCATCGGTGATCGCCAAGGCGGCGAGGATCGACGCCTTATGCGGCTCTACCGCGGGCAGCATGTCCCGAATGCGCTTCAGGGAGGCATCGAGATAGGCCGCCACTTCCCGGGTGTACTCCGGCGGAAGCTCCGACTTGACGGTATACTCTTCGCCGCCGATCAGCACCCGGACCGAGTGTTTCGGAGGCGCGTTCACGCCGCGCCCTCGTCCCGGTCCTGCTCCAGAAAGCCCAATCGGTTGGCCAGCGCGTGCACCCGTTCCCGGGCGCCCTCGACCCGTTGGCGCAGCGACTGGTTCTCGATTTCCAGTTCGATAATCCGCTGTTTGGCCTGGATGAGTTCGGGGCCGGCCACTATGCCGCCCCGGGACTTGGCTTCCTGGAGTTCCGCCTCCGCCTTGAGCGACCGGCGACGCCATGAGGCCAACTCCTCCCCGACGTGCCGGAGAAGGTGCTCGAGTTCATCGAAGGCCCTGAGATCAGGTCGCTCGTAACTGTACGCCAAGTTCCCTCTCCAGGCTCTGGACGGCGCGGGCGACCGCGGCGTCGACTTCCTCGTCGCGCAGGGTCCGGTCCGGAGCGCGGAAAGTCAGCCGGAACCCGACGCCCCGGGTGCCCGATGGCACCTTCTCGCCGCGATATTCATCGAAGACGGTCGCGGCTTCAAGCAGCCTCCCCGTGGATCGGCGGAGCACCGCCTCAATTTGTGCGGCCGTGGTCCCGCCCCCGACCAGCAAGGCGACGTCCCGCTTGGAGGCTGGAGTGACCGGCATCGCCTGGAAACGGGCGCCGCCGCGCGGCGCCGGATCGAGCACCAACTCGAGGCCGTACACCGCAGAAGCCCAGGCGGGAACGTTCGCATCCAGACGACGCGCCCGGCCGACCTCACGCCCGTCCGGGGCGATCGCGACGAATTCGGTCTTATCAACTTGCAACCGTCCGTCCGGAACCGCCAGAGCAATGGCGGCCTCGAAGAGCGCCTTGAGGTCCCACAGGTCGGCCAATTCGCTCTTCCCCCCGCCGGACCAGTGGGCCGGCTCCCGGGCGCCCGTGATCACCGCGGCGACATGCACCTCCTCATGGGGTCGCTCGCCCGGCCCTCGAGCCGAGAAGACGGTCCCGATCTCGAAAAGCCGGATGTCTCCCACGCCGGCCGACCAGTTGGCTTCCACGGCATGGAGGAGGCCAAGCGTCAACGTCTGTCGAAGGAAGCCTTCCTCAGCCGAGAGCGGGTTCACGACCCGCACGCTCTGCATTCCCTCCGAGGAGCCGAGGGGCAGCGACTGGGCCTCGAAGAGTCCCTGGGTGATCAACCCGGCCCGGACCCGGGCGGCCGCGCGGTCGGCGGGGTCGTCCTCGATGTCGGTCGGGCGATAGGGTCCAAGCTGGTCGGGGAAATTGTTGTAGCCGTGCAGGCGGGCGATTTCCTCGATGAGGTCGATCTCCTGTTGCAGGTCAGGCCGCCACCCCGGGACGTCCACCGCCATGCGGCCGTCGTCCGGCTTGGCCAACACGGTGGCTCCGATGGCCAGCAGGTACTGCTCCAGGGTACTCCAGGGAAAATCGACCCCCAACAACTGAGTCACCCGCGTGGGCCGGAGGAAGATCCGAGCCGGGTTGGTCGGCTGCGGCCAGAGATCGGCGGGGACCTCGGCCATGGTGCCACCCGCTGTCGCCAGGATGATGTCGATGCAGCGGCGGATGGCGTCGGGCGCACCCCACCGGTCCACCCCCCGCTCGAAGCGGTGGCTGGCCTCGGTGCTCAGACCCAGCGCCTTTCTGGTACGACGGATCCGGCGGGGCTCGAACGCGGCGCACTCGAGGAAGACGTCGCTGGTCCGCTCCGAGACCTCGACGTGGGCCGCCCCCATTACCCCGCCGACGCCGATGGCTCCCCCATCGTCCGCGATCACGGTCATGGCATCGGTCAGCGTCCGGGCGACGTCGTCCAGCGTCACCAGCGTCTCGCCATCCCGCGCCCGACGGACAATGACCGACGGCCCGCGGAGGGTGGCGATGTCATAGGGGTGCATCGGCTGGTTGAGCTCGAACATCACGTAGTTGGTGGCGTCCACGACGTTGTTGATCGGGCGCATCCCGATCGCGCTGATTCGGTCCGCCAGCCATGCGGGAGAGCGACTCACCTTCACGCCGCGGATCACGGCGCCGAGGAATCGGGGACACCCGGCGGGATCGTCGATCGCCATCCGGACCCCATCGACCGTGGTGGACTGGCCCTCGGCCCGCCGGGGGGCCGCCACCCCGGCGACGGCGGCACCGGGAATCGGCGGCAACCGGTACGGGGTCCCATAGGAGGCAGCGAGCTCCCGCGCGATCCCCTTGTGACCCAGCAGATCGGGACGATTGGGGGTGACGTCCACCACGATGCGGTCATCCGACAGGGGAAGGGCGTCGAGCAGCCGGGTACCCGGCGCCGCCTCGGTCTCGAGCTCCAGAATCCCATCGTGCTCCTGCCCCAGGCCCAGCTCGCGAGCGGAGCAGAGCATCCCCTCGGAAGTCTCCCCCCGGATTTTCCGCTTCTCGATCGTGAAATCGCCGGGGAGCACGGCGCCGATCGGCGCGAAGGGATACTTCCTCCCGGCCAGGACGTTGGGCGCCCCGCACACCACGTTCCGCCGGACCGCCGTCCCGTCGTTGACCAGACAGAGCCGAAGCCGGTCGGCGTTGGGATGGGGTCGCGCCTCCTCCACCAGACCGATGATGACGTCGGCGAGGTCGGCGTGGAGCGGTTCGATGGCATCGACCGGCGCGCCCAGCATGGCCAGTCGCTCCACGACGTCGTGGACCTCGAGATCGCGACGGAGAAATGCTTCCAGCCAGCGACGGGAGACGTTCATGAAACCTCCTGCCCGCCGGCCCGCCGGCCCGCCGGCCCGCCCAAACCAAATTGTCCCAGAAATCTCATATCACTCTGATACAGCAGCCGGATGTCGGGGATCCCGTAGCGGAGCATGGCGATCCGATGGGGTCCCATCCCGAAGGCGAAGCCGGTGTTGATCTCGGAGTCCACCTCGCAGTTCTCCAGCACCACGGGATGCACCATGCCGCAACCCATGATCTCCATCCACCCGGTCCCCTTGCAAGCGCCGCAGCCGGAGCCGCCGCAGATCTGACAGGCCACATCCATTTCGGCCGATGGTTCGGTGAAGGGGAAATACGAGGGTCGGAAGCGTACCTTCGTCGAGGCCGAGAAGAACTCCCGCGCGAAGTGCAGCAGGGTTCCCTTGAAATCCACGAAGGAGACCCCGGCGTCCACCACCAGTCCCTCAATCTGGGAGAAGACCGGCGCGTGGGACGGATCAAAGGTGTCCTTCCGGTAACACAGGCCCGGCATCACCACGCGCACCGGCGGCCGATGGGCCAGCAGGGTGCGGATCTGCACCGGGGAGGTATGGGTGCGCATCAGCAACCGGCCCTCCGGGCGACCGGCTCGGCGGTCGCTCTCGCTGCGACGCTCGTAAATGGACTCGACTCCCGAGCTGCGCCCTCGGCGCCGATCCTGACCCGGCACCCGACGGTCCTCGACATCGAGGTACAGGGTGTCGTGCATGTCCATCGCCGGGTGGTCGGCAGGGAAGTTGAGGGCGCCGAAGTTGTACCACTCGGTCTCCGCCTCAGGGCCCAGCGCCACCGCGAAGCCCAGTCGGCGGAAAACCCCGACGATCTCCTGCACCACCGTCGTGACCGGATGCTCGGCCCCGATCCACCGAGCCCGACCCGCCATGGTGAGATCGGCGCCGGCGCTTTCCCGCGCGGATACCTCAAGCCGAAGCTGTTCCCGCCGCTCGGCGAAGGCTGCTTCGAACCGGGCCTTGAGCTGGTTGGCGGCGCCACCGATCACGCGGCGTTCGGTGGGTTCCAGGGACGGAAGGGTCTTGAGGATCTTGTTGAGCGCTCCGGCACTGCGACCCAGAATGCCGATGTGCTCGGCCTCGAGCTGGTCGGGGTCCAGCGTGGCGACTCGAAGGAGTCGCTCCTCAAGCTGCCGAAGGACCTGGACGAATTCCGATTGATTCACGATGGGTTCCGTTGGGACTCGATGGCACCAGGCATCCGATTTCGCAACCCGAAAACAGCTCAGGGGTCAGAGGAAGCAGGCGGTGGCGCCTCCCTACCCTGACCCCTGCCATCCTTCGCTACGCTCAGGACAAGCCTGCCACCTGAATCCTGAATCCCGAATCCTATCCTTGCGCCTTGGCCATCTCGGCGATCCGGGCAAAGGCGTCCAGGTCCCGCACCGCGAGGTCCGCCAGGACCTTTCGGTTGATTTCGACGCCGGCCTTCTTGAGCGCGGCCATGAAGCGGCTGTAGCTCAGGCCATGCATCCGGGCCGCGGCGTTGATTCGGGTGATCCAGAGTTGCCGGAAATCGGACTTCTTTTTCCGCCGATCCCGGTAGGCATAGCGCATCCCGCGCTCGACGGTTTCCTTGGCCGCCTTATAGAGCTTGCTGCGGCCACCGCGGGCGCCCTTGGCCGCGGCCATGATCTTGCGCTTTCGCGCGTGATGGGCGACGCCGTTCTTGACGCGAGGCATGGTCTCTCCGTTACGCTTGCAGAAGCCGGTTGACACGGCGGAAATCGGCCGAGCTCACGAGGTCGCCCTTCTTGAGCCGGTTCTTCCGCTTGCGAGTCTTCTTGGTCAGGATGTGGCTGTGGTTGGCGTGGAAGCGCTTGAGCTTCCCCGTCCCCGTCTTGGTAAAGCGCTTCATCGCAGCGCGCTTGGTCTTCATTTTAGGCATTGCTCTTCTCCAGTCGTTAGCGGCGGTAGAGGCGGTACCCCACCACCCGTTCCCCACCCTGCCGGCGGCATTGGCGGACGGATCCTGCGCTGGTACGTTCCGCCTCGTCCGCCCTTACCGCCTCGTCAGCCGGCGCCAAAATAAGGGCGCGGCGCAGCGCGCCCTTATTTCGGCGCGATTACCATCGTCATGTTCCGGCCTTCCAGCTTCGCTTCCATCTCGATCTTGCCCACATCGGCGAGGGTCTTCGAGACCCGGTCCAGCACCTCCCGGCCGAATTCGAGATGGGCCATCTGGCGGCCACGGTACATCATGGTCACCTTCACCTTGTTTCCATCCGCCAGAAACTCCCGGGCGTGCCGGGTCTTGAAGTCGAAATCATGATCGTCGATGCCCGGACGGAACTTGATTTCCTTGAGCTGGATGATGTGCTGCTTCTTCTTGGCCGCCCGCGCCGCCTTGGCCTCCTCGAACTTGAACTTGCCGTAGTCCATGATCTTGACCACGGGGGGCCGTGCCGTCGGCGCGACCTCGACCAGATCCAGCCCCCGCTCCGCCGCGGCGGCCAGAGCTTCCTCGATCGGAAGCACCCCCAGCTGCTCGCCGGCCGCCGTGATGACCCGCACCGGACTGATCCGGATCTGGCGGTTAACCCGGATTCGCTTCTCGCGCTCGTTTGTGGACAGTGAGCTTCTCCCGCGAAAAAGAAAACGGACATCCCCGGGTCCGGATGTCCGACAAGGGAGGCCGCGGGGGAAGTCTCCCCGGAAGGCGGCCTCGAGAGTGGGACCCGGTTACACCGCCGCGACCACCGGCGGGCTCAGGGTGGAGGGCATTCGCCCCCGCTTCGGAACTGCGGCAAAGGTAGTCCGCGACTGGGGTCGGGTCAACGGTCGCGTGGGAAGAGCCGCCAGAGCGAGGGAAGCCATTCTTGCGCGACAAAAGGCGGCGAGATGCTTAGACCTAGGCGCGGACATCAATCGACCGCCTCGCAGATTGGCCACCAAAACCACATCTCCGCTTTGGCCGGGCTCTGAGCCCGGTTTCTGGTTTTCTGTCGGCTTGTTTTCTTGCGGCTCCGCTGACCCCCGGGACTGTGAAAATATTTCCGCAACGCCCACGGGCTCCCTTCAAATCGGTCGGAAGAGGTGCCGTAGCGGAAGGGAGAACCGGGTCTCCGCACCGGCTGGCCACCATTCCAGTTCGTCGGTTCCGCTCAAGATCCGGGGCGACTCGGCATCAGGGGTCCACACCTCCACGGTCCGGGCCTCCCCGTCCATGATCCAATAAAGCGGAATGCCCTGTCGCTGATACTCCAATCGCTTGGGGAAGCGATCCCCACGGGCGGAGGATGGGCTGAGCACCTCGGCCACGAGGAGGAGTCGCTTCACCTGCTTCCAATCAAGGGCACGGGCCTCGGACAGCGGAACCACGAACACATCCGGCTCGACCTTGGTTCTGGGTCCGTACACGATGTCTCCCCGGGACCCCAGAACGATGCCGACCCGATTTCCGCGAAGATAGACCCCAACCTCCTCGATCAGGCGGGCGACCAATACCTCATGCCAGAATCGAGGCGCAGGGGTCACCAGGAGCTCCCCGTGAACCACCTCGTAGCGATTGCCGTCGTCCGGCATCGCGATGACCTGCTCCGCGGTGTAGTAGATCGGTGCGACCATGCCCATATGATGGGGTCCTCGGCATCGGGCCGGCAAGGGGGTAGGCAGACGAACATGACCCAATTCTGGAGGATCTCCGGGAATGGGCCGTCATCCAGAAAACGCGAATTGTATCAGGAAAACGCCGGCGGCGGACTCAGCACTCAGCACCCGGCACTCAGGACTTCCGCCAGCCCCACCCCCTTCCCTTCCGCCACCACTCGCCCCATCGCCACGCTGGCATCGTGCTCGAAGATGAACCACCACCCCGCCTCGACCGCGTCCTTGAGCAGGACCCGCTTGCTCTCGAGGGTCCGCAGCGGCTCCAGGTCGTACCCCATAATGTACGGAAGCGGCAGATGAGCGCTGGTGGGAATAATGTCGCCCAGGAAGACGGCGGTCTCACCTCCGCTCCGGATCACGATGCTCTGATGCCACGGCACGTGGCCGGGCGTGAGTCGCGAGGAGATGCCCGGGAGAATCTCGCCCTCTCCGGCGACCAGCTTCCAGCGACCAGCTTCGGCCACCGGCTCGAAGTTGGGCGGCAGATAGCTCGCCCGGGTCCGTTCGTTGGTGTGGCGGGCGAAGTCGAGTTCCCGTTCCTGCACGATATAAGTGGCGTTGGGGAATGCCAGGCGGTACGGCGGGAGGGCGAAACGGCGGTCGGGCGGTCGTTCTTGCGCCGTTCCGCCCTTCCGCCCTTCCGCCTCTACCGCTCTCAGCGTATTCCCCCCCGCATGATCAAAATGCAGGTGAGTATTGATCACCCACCTCACCGCTTCCGAGTCGAAGCCGGCCTCGAAGAGCGCATCCTCCAGTTGAGTTGGCCCCCGGATCCCCCGGTTCTCGACCCCGTAGATATCCAGGAACCTCGCCTCCTCCTTGTTGCCCAGCGCCGTGTCCACCAGCACCAGGCCGTCGGGATGCTCGATCAGGAGGCAGCGCATGGCGAGGAGGATCCGGTTGCGCTCATCGGGCACGATCTTCTTCGACCAGAGCGGCCTGGGGACCACGCCGAACATGGCGCCGCCGTCCAGCCGCTGAGTGCCGCCCTCGAGGAGGTGGCAGCGGAGCGCGCCCAGCGTGAAGGTGCGGGTGAGAGTCATCGGGAAAGAGGTAGCAGGTAGCAGGTAGCAGGTCGTGGGTCGTAGGCCCAAGAGTTGGGTCAAGCGGTATCACGTAAGCATTCGACCTGTGATCTACCACCTGCAACCTACGACCTACCACCTACACCCTGCAACGCACCGTCTCCAAGTCGGCCAGGGTCCGCGCCCCGGCATCTCGAGCCAGAGCCAGCAGGCGCCGCAGCAGGTCGGCCGTCGCCAGCGCATCTCCCGCGGCCCGATGCCGGGCCGGGTTCTCCAGCCCGAAGAACTGGCTCAGGCTGTCCAGACTGCGGGAAGCGACCTGAGGAACCAGCCGGCGGGCCAGACGCACGGTGCAGAGCCGCGGGCCGCTCAGCACCAGGTCTCGCGACCGCCGTAACTCGGCGGTCACGAAGCCCCAATCAAACCGCGCGTTGTGGGCCACGAACACCCGACCGGCCAGCGCCGCGAGCACGGCGTCGACCACCGTTTCGAAGGCCGGCGCTTCCCGCACCAGGGCATCGGTGATTCCGGTTATTCGGGTGATCCAGGGCGGGATGGGAACCCCCGGATTCACCAGCGACTCGAAGATCAGCTCGCGGCGCTCTCCGTGCACCAGGACGACGGCAATGTCGGTGATCCGGGCGCCGCCCGCGGCATGAGTCCCGGTGGTCTCGACATCCACCACCGCGAAGGCGCAGTCGTCCAGCAGCGGGGACCCCTGCGCCTCGGCGACAACCGCCCAGCGCCCATCCTCGAGCTGGCGCACCCGGGGATCGGCCCCGAAGAGCGCGATTGCCAACCGCTCCGACACCGCGCCCGGCGCATTGGAGAGGCCGAGGACCTGGTGCGAAAGTTCGGGCGCGCTCCGCGGTCCTGAGGCTCCCATCAACTCCAGGGCACGATCTACCAGCGTCCGGTCGGAATGGGCCGCGAGCCCGGTCATGGCTCCCGCCGCCGGATGGGAAGGGTCATGCAGCGGGGCCCGCCACCGCCGCGCACCAGCTCGTCGCCTTCGATGATCACCACGGTGCGGTGCTTGGTATCCACCCAGTCATCGAAGGCCACGAAGTCGGTCGCCGAGACCACCTTGAATCCGCTCTTCTCCAGCTCGGCCAAGGTGGCTTCGTTGCGGCGGTACCCCACGATGGTGCCGGGTCGAAGCGCGAGCACGTTGCAGGCCGATGACCACTGCTCCCGTTCCTGGCTGGTCCGGTGGGACCCACCCACGTAAATCGGCTCGAGGGGCAGCCCCACGGCGCGCAAGGCGGTGAAGAAATTCGGCATCTCCCGCACCGAGTCCTGGCCCTTGTGCCGATGCAACACCGCCAGCCGTTCGGGGCCGGCGAAATAGGGCGAGTGCACCAGGCAGAGCTCCTTGTCCACCTGATTGAAGAGCATGTCGAGGTGAATCGCCGTCGGTTCCTTCGGCATGACCACAATCAGCACGTCGGTGACCGCGGTCCTGGCGAACACCACGTCGCAGAGCAGGTCAAGGGCCGCCGGTGATGAGCGCTCGCTGAACCCCACCACCAGGAGGTCGGGTCGGAGGACGTGCACGTCGCCGCCCTCCAGGGTGTAGTCGCTGCGGTGCTCCTCGGAGCCATCGTAAAGCAGCCCCTCGTTCTGCAGCGCCTCGTGAAAGGTGAAGAGGGTCTTGATCAGCAGCTCCTCGGTCCACCGCACGCCGTAGCGCATGGAACCGACCACGGCGTGCCGGCCGATGATCATCCCGATGTCGCGGGGAAAGAAGAGATTGGGAAGTGGCGGCAAGGCGAAGCCCATCTCGTTGAGGGCCCGGGCGATCGGGCCCCCCTGCTCCTCCTCCCCTTCAATCAGCATTCTTACCATGTCACGCGGGGGGAGTGCGCTGAGCCGCTGGGCCAGGGGCTCGGAGGGGATCACATCCAGCGTCTTGGTGATCAGGAATTCGCGCGCCTGCGGCTGATCGATGACCTCCGCCAGCAGGTCCCTGATCTGGTAGACCTTCGCAAAGCGCCCCAGGACCGATACAAACCGCCGATGCTCCTTCTCCGCGATATCGAGACCCAGGATATCGTCATAGAGATAGTCCTCTCGATTGCTCGGCGTGACCGCGTTCAACTCCTCGCCCGGGGTATGAACGAGCACCGCTTCGAGATGGCCGATTTCGGAGGTGATGCTGACGGGCATGGGGGAGAAGGTAGTGGGTGTGGGGTGTCGGGTGTAGGGTGTGGGACGCCGGACATCGATCGAGAGCGGGACCACTCCCCTCGCGTTTGATTCGCCCCTGATTGCGTAGAAAGGATGATGCCGCGGACCCGCCTCGGCACAGATTTCGTCGATCCTCTGTCCCGAGTAAGTGATGTCGCAACCCGCTTCAAACAACGCACCCATCCAGAGCTACCAAGAGCTCCGGGTCTGGCAGAAGGCGATGGTGATTGTGGATCTGAGCCTAATGCTTGCGGAGCGGCTGCAGCGCGATCGCCATTATGCCTTGTCGAATCAGATCGAAAGGGCGGCGATCTCAATTCCTGCGAACATCGCGGAGGGATACGGCCGCCTACATCTCGGTGACTATCTTCGGCATCTCTCGATTGCCAACGGGTCCCTCAAGGAGCTCGAAACTCTCGCGTTCATCGTGAGAAATCGACGGCTCCACGGGAGAGAGGAAATTGAGGTCATTCTAACAATGACAGCCGAACTCGGCAGAATGCTGACGACGCTCCTCAGACGTCTCGCCCAGCGGCGGCTGGCCCAGCTACGCTAGCACCCACACCCTACACCCACACCCTACACCCCTCTTGGCTATCGATTCGTCAACCCATACGACAACGTCTCCAGCTCGAGCGCCAGATTCACCGTCTTCACCACCACGTCGTCCGGCACCGCGATCTGGATCGGGGCGAAATTGAGGATCGCCTTCAGCCCCAGCCGCACCAACCGGTCCGCCACCCCCTGGGCCGCCTCCGCCGGGGTCACCAACACGGCGATGTCCACTGGCTGGCGGCCAAGTTCGGCTTCGAGTTCCGCCACGTTTCGAACGGCCAGCCCGTTCCATTGGGTGCCGATCTTGGTCGGATCGGCGTCGAAGATGGCGACGATATCGAAGCCCCGTTGGCGGAAACCGCGGTATTGGACCAGGGCGCTGCCGATCTTGCCGGCCCCGATCATCGCCACCCGGTAGCGGCGGCCCAGGCCCAGAATGGTGCGGAGGCGTGCCACCAGCTCCAGCACCGAGTACCCCAGCCCCCGCTTCCCGAAGGAGCCGAAGAAGGAGAGGTCCTTCCGGACCTGGGCGGAAGTGGTGCCACCCCGGGCAGCGAGTTCATCCGAGCTGACCGTCGCAATCCCCTGCTCCTCGAATTCCTCGAGGAAACGGAGGTAGAGGGACAGGCGGCGGACGGTGGACTCGGCGATCTTGCGCATGGGCATTTGTGAAATGTTTCACAAATTTACCCCCATGCCGACCCCTTCGGCAACGGCGCCCCCCCCCACCAGGCCCTGGTCCACCCATGCACCCTAGGGTTCGTGCGGTTCCATGTGGATCAACACCCCCTGAACCGCTGGTACCGAGTTCCGAATCGACCCTTTTACTCGACCGCTCAGGATGTGGGCGTCGCGCAGTGACATCTCGGGATCTGCCTGGACATGAAGATCGACGTAGTAGCCCATCCCCACCCGGCGGACTTTGAGCTTCTCGGTGGCGCGTACCCCAGCGGTGGTAATCGCGGCCCGACTGATCTGGTCGATGACCTCCTGCGCCGGCATCCGGTCCATGAGTTCGTACACCGCGGGGCGGAGCATTCTCACCCCATTGAACAGGATCACTCCGGAGGCGAGCAGGGCCGCCCAATCGTCGGCCGACTCCCAGCCGGGACCGCCCCAGAGCGCGATGCTGATCCCGACAAAGGCGGCGGCGGAGGTGATCGCGTCGCTCCGGTGGTGCCAGGCGTCGGCCTGCACCGCGGAGCTCCCCAGCGCGGCACCCACCTGGAACACCCGGCGGAACAGCACCTCTTTGACGATGATCACCGCGACCAGCACGCCCAGCGTAAAGGGGGCGGGAGTGTGGTGGGGGATGTGAATTTCCCGAATCGCCTCGATGGCAATGCCGATCGCCGCACCGACCAGCATGAGCGAAACGATCGCGGCGGCCAGTGGCTCCGCCTTGCCGTACCCGAAGGGATATTGCTCATCGGGATTCCGGCTCGCGATCCGGAGTCCACTCCAGACGATGAGCGACGAGAAGATGTCCGCGGTAGACTCGACCGCATCGGCAACCAGCGCGTACGTGTTCCCGACGATTCCCGCGACCAGCTTGATTGCCGCCAGCAGGGTGTTGATCAACATGCCGGCTTGGGCCGAGCGAATGCCGCGGTGGGGCATCTCAGGGTTCATCCGCGGGCGCTTTCTTCTTCAATGGTTCGGTGCAGGCGAACGAAATCTTCCGGACTCAGAACCTCGGGGCGGGCAGTCGGGGAGACCCCCGCGCGGGTGAGGACCGCCATCGCACGATCGACCGGCCACCCGGTGAGCTGGCGGAGGCCGCGGACCAGCTGCTTGCGCCGGGCACCGAACAGCCCGACGACCAATCGCCGAAAGTCCGGGACCTCCCCGTCCTCCACCAGAGGACGTTCGAGCGGCGTGAGCCGGAGGAGGGCCGAATCCACCTTGGGCCGAGGTGTGAAGGCCCCGGCCGGCACCTTGAACAGTCGTTCGACCTTTGCCACCGCCTGGACTCCGATACTCAGCGCACCGTATTCGCCGCTCCCCGGCTTTGCCGCCACCCGCTCGGCCACCTCCAGCTGCACCAGAAAGACCACGCGGCGCGGTCGCGGCGGCTGGAGCGCCTTGTCGATCAGCGGCGAGGTGATGTTGTAGGGGATGTTGCCGATGACGCTGAACGGGCCTGGCAGCAGCCGATGCCAATCTTCCGCGAGCGCATCTCCCTCGAGGATCTCCGCCGCCGGGAACCGATCCCGCAGCCTGGCGATGAGATCCCGGTCCCTTTCGATCAGGACCAGCCGTTTCACCCGGCGCGCCAGCGCCTCCGTGAGGCCCCCGTGACCGGGGCCGATCTCCAGGACCGTCTCCCCGGGGCTCACCTCGAGGGCATCGGCGATGCGGGCCAGGAGCCGGGGATCGAACAGGAAGTGCTGCCCGAGACGTTTCTTGGGTCGAGACATTCGGGAAGGTGCTGAGTGCCGGGTGCTGAGTGCTGGGTTAGACGACTGGTGCCGGGCGGAACCTAATGGGGTCACATGTCAGCACCCAGCACCCAGCCCTCAGCACCTTTTCTCAGACTCGCATGACCAACAGCGTCCGATCGTCGTCGGGATTGGCCGCCCAGGCATCGGCCTTCTCGAAGACTGCGGCGACGATTTCCTCGGGAGTCTGGGTGCGCCTTTGGGAAATCTCCCACAGCAGCCGCTCCTCGGCGAAGGGCTCGCCCAGCGTATTCCGCGCCTCCACCAGCCCGTCGGTCCAGAGGCAGAGCAGGTCGGACCGTGGCACCCAGGGGACCACGCAGCGATCGATGGTACCGCCGGTGGCGAGGCCGAGCGGAGGGGCGGTGGACTCGAGGCGGTGGGGCGCGCCATCGAGCGGAACCCGAAAGGCGTGCTGGTGACCGGCATTGGCGTAGGTGAGTCGGCGGTTTCGAGGATCAACCACACCGTAAAACACCGATAGAAACATCTCGGTCGACGTCAGTTCGTTTTGCAGGCTCTCGAGCAGGGCCTGCAGGGTCTCGTCCGGGGTGCTCCCGGCCCCCGAGTGGATACCGGCCGCGGACATCACGAGCGCCATGACCAGCGCGGCGGAAAAGCCGTGGGAGGAGACGTCCCCCAGCATCACGCCCACCCGTCCGGCGCCCATCCGAGTGAAGGTATAGAAGTCGCCCCCGACCGATTCCGCCTGGCGGCAGCGGGCGGCGACCTCCGCGTCGCCCTGAAGCACCGACGGGGCCGGCAACAGCTTGAGCTGAAGGTCGTGCGCCAGCTCCAGTTCGCGCTGGATCCGCTGCTGTCGGAGATCGCGCGCCACCAATCGGGCATTCTCGATGGCCGCCCCGATCTGGTTGGCGATCGCCGAGACCAGCTTGCGATCGCTGGCGCTGAAGACGTCGCCGCCCAGTCGGTCGGTCAAATTGATGACCCCCACGCAGCGCGAGGGCGCGCCTGGAGCAGCGTAGCAGATGGGAATACTGAGGAACGCCTCCCCCTTGTAGTTGCGGCCGTCCGGACACCCGGGATTCTGGGCCAGCGGATCGACCGGGTCGAAAATGATGATCCGCTTCTCCCGCCAGACCCGCGCGGCCACCGAACTGGGGTCATCGATGGCCACCGGTTCCAGGCCATCCGCCGTAAAGCCGCGGGCCGCCACCGTCCGCAGCAGGCCGTTGGGCTCGTCGAAGACCATGATGGAGGCTCGGCGGGCACCGACCACGGTACTCACCTCTCGGACGATCGTCTGGGCCGCCTCTTCCAGGTGCACGGTATGTCCGAGGATCTCGCTGATGGCGTAGAGGAGATCGATCTCCTCGTAGCGGGTGGCCAGTTCCTCGGTGACCTCGGCGGTGTCCCGTTCGGCCGAGAAGAGGGCGCCAAAGACGGGGAGCAGCTGCGCCGATATTTCGCGCAGGCGCTCATCGGTGGCCCCACCGGTCTCCAGCCAGAAACCGTGGGTCTCGGGCAGCGCGGCGAGCCATACCGAGCCGTGAGGGGTGGGCACGGGCCCGTCCTGGTGCGGCACGGGCGGATGCCACCCCAGGTCGCCGCTACCATAGGGGCGCAGCCGCCGGCCGTCGAACCGCCACAGACGGAGCTGGACACCGGTCAGGGCGCCGAGCGACTCGATGACTGACTCCAGCCCCGTTACTGGCGGCGCAGCGTCATGCAGATGGAGTTCCCCTGCAGATTGAAGTGCACGTCGTCCACCAGCTTGCGGATAAGGAAAAGACCCCGGCCGCTGGGCCGCTCGAGATCTTCGGGGAGCACCGGATCGGGGACCGTGGCGGGATCGAAGCCCGGCCCCTCATCGGTGATGTGGATCCGGATGGCTTCGGCCAGCAGCTCGGCGCGGACCAGCACCGACTTGGAGCGGTCCTCGCCATTGCCCGCGATGATCGCGTTGGCCAGCGCCTCGGCGACCGCGACCCGAAGGTTGAACCGGAACCGGCGGGACGACCAGTTGCCGCTGCAGCAGTGGCGGAGCACCAGGTCGACCACCTCCTCGACGCAGGTGACGTCACTGGGGACCCTGAGCGTCACCTCCACGGTCGCACCGGTGGGCCCGGGCACCCGGGACCGCCGGACACAGAGCCGGAGAGCGGAGGCGGAGAGGCTGCTCGGCATCAGGTTGGCCATGCTGCGGTCAGTAGCCGGCGAGGGCCTGCTCGGCCGTGTCGGCGATGGCGAAGAGGGTGTCGAGCTTGGTCAGCTCGAAGAGCGAGCGCAGATCCTCGTTGAGCCCGCAGAGTCGGAGTTCTCCCCCCTGCTCCCGGACTTTCTTCGAGATCGACACCAGTGCCCCCAATCCAGAAGAGTCGATGTACCCGGTCCGGGAAAAATCAATCAGGAACTTTCGCTCGCCATGGTCCAGGGCCTCCTGGATGGTGCTCTTGAGCTCCTGGCGGTTGCCGACAATGAGTTGCCCTTCCACGGCCACCCGGTAGACACCCTGGGGATCCTTCGTTGCGGTGAAACCCATCGTGAGTCTCCATGGTTAGTGGCCACTAGCTCTTGGCCGTTAGCCGTTGGCTGTCTCCGACGTAATGTTGCTGCTTGGCTCGGGCAGCGGAGCCGGAACTGCCGACGGCAATTGGCCCTTGGCTGACGGCCAATGGCTAACGGCCAACAGCGAACGGCTCTCCCTGCAACGCCACCATCGCCGCCACCTCGACAATATCATCCACCGACGCCCCGCGCGAGAGGTCGCTCATGGGGCGGGCCAGACCCTGCAACAGGGGACCCAGCGCGATGGCCCCGGCGAGGCGCTGGACCAGCTTGTACCCGATGTTACCGGCATCCAGATCGGGGAAAACCAATATGTTGGCTTGGCCCCCTAGCGGCGAACCCGGCGCCTTCTCCGCCGCCACCTCGGGGACCAGGGCTGCGTCCCCCTGCAGCTCACCATCCGAGACTACCGTAGGCGCGAGCTGCCGGAAGAGCTCCGCGCCCTGCCGCACCTGCGCCACCCGCGGTCCCTCCGCACTCCCTTTCGAGCTGTAGGAAAGGAAAGCCACCCGGGGCACGTCGCCCACCAGTCGTCCCCGGTCGCGGGCCGCCGCAAGGCCGATGTGGGCGAGCTGCGCTCCGGTGGGTTCCGGCACGACGGCGCAATCGGTGAAGGTGAGCACTCGGCCATCGGCCATGACCATGTAGAAGGAGGAACTGACCACTTCCACCCCGGGTGCGGGCCCGATGGCCCAGAGCGCGGCGCGGAGCACCTCCGCGGTGGTGTGGGCCGCGCCCGCGACACAGCCGTCGGCCTCCCCCAGCGCGACCAGTCCGGCCCCGAACCGCAACGGATCGGCGGCCAGATCGAGGGCATGGATTCCGTCCCGGACCTTTTCCGGCTTCCGGTCGCGCAGATGTTGTGCCACCCGTTGGAGTCTCGGGTCTCGGGCCGGATCGATGCCGCCCCCGCCCAGCAGGATGGGCTGCACAATCCCTTCCCGCTCCAGCCGTTCGGCCGCGGCGCGGGTGCGGGGCTCCCCGCCCTCGGGAAAGACGATCCGGGCCCGTTGTTTCGCGGCGCGGACCAGCAGCTCTGACCGGAAACTCATCGGGGGAATCGCTGCCGGAGAGCCTGGGCCACCGCCGGATGGACCAGGGTGGTGACGTCTCCACCGAACTTGGCGACCTCGCGCACCAGACTCGAGCTGAGGTAGGTGGTGTCCACGGAGGGGACCATGAACACGGTTTCGAGCATGGGGTGGAGCTGGCGGTTCATCAGGGCCATCTGAAACTCGTACTCGAAATCGCTCACGGCGCGCAGCCCGCGCACGATGACCCCAGCACCCACTCGCCGGGCGTAGTCGGCCAGAAGACCCTCGAAGCTCTCGAAGCGGACCCGAGGATCATCGCCCATGCAGGCCCGAAGCAGGGCGATCCGCTCCTCGACCGGAAAGAGCGGCTGCTTGGCAATGTTGTTCGCGACC
Source organism: Gemmatimonadota bacterium (assembly GCA_041485505.1). Taxonomy (GTDB): domain Bacteria; phylum Gemmatimonadota; class Gemmatimonadetes; order Gemmatimonadales; family GWC2-71-9; genus JBDUEA01. Next base: position 19,981 of record JBGPJS010000010.1, read on the forward strand.
GCGACGATCACCTGGTCCGCCAGCGCGAGGCTCCGGCGGATGAGATCCTCGTGCCCACGGGTCGGCGGATCGAAGGATCCGGGATAGACGGCGATCCGGGTCATGGCGCGTAGCAGAAGGTAAGGGCGGTGTCCCCGTAGCGGCGGGTGTCGTCGCCGGGGAGGTCCGACTGAGCACGGTGCTCCACGCTGAGGATGCGTGCAAACGGCGCCTGGCGGAAGAGGGCCACCAGGGCCGCCGGGTGGTCGTGGGAATAGGGGGGGTCGGCGAACACGATGTCGTAGGAGCCCGGCTGAAGCCGCTCAGCGAAGCGCATCGCGTCGCCCCGGTAGATGCTGGTGACCCCTTCGAGACCCAGCGCTGCGATGTTTTTCCGGAGCGCCTCGGTCGACGCCGGGTTGAGTTCGACGAATTCGGCGCTTCGGGCCCCCCGCGACAAGGCCTCGAGACCCAGGGCACCGCTCCCCGCGAAGAGATCGAGCACCCGCGCCCCCGGCAGCGAGTCCTGCAGGATGCTCATCCAGGCCTCGCGCACCCGGTCGCTGGTGGGACGAACCCGGGAGTCCCGTGGGGCCAGCAGCCTGCGCCCGCGAAGAGTGCCGCCTACGATGCGCACGCCGGCGTCTCAGGCCGGGCGGTCGAGGCGGGAGCGGCGGAAGCGGCGGTCAGGTACCCTCGCCACCCGGTCCGCCTTGTCCGCCTCTTCCGCCTAGTCCGCTCGGAGACAACGCCACCAGTCTCGCCTGCAGGCTGGTCCGGCCCTGCCATTCGTTCTGTTCCAG
>JBGPJS010000011.1:0-19909 GCA_041485505.1 Gemmatimonadota bacterium
CGGTTCGCTGATCGCCAACGGTGACTCGGTCCTGATCACCTTCTTGGTGACGGATCCGGACAGCATCCTGTTCGAGTTCCACCCGGCCGGCCTCCTGTTCGACCCGAGCCACCCGGCCAGGCTCAGCATCGAGTACGGCGAAACCGGTGACGACTTCGATCACGATGGCCACTCGACTGCGGCAGACACCACGATCAAACATCAACTCGCGATCTGGCGCCAGGCGACTCCGGCGGACTCGTTCGCCCGGCTCCCTTCGGCCAATTTCGAAGATAGTGACGAGATGGAGGCAGACATTCCCGGCTTCAGCCGGTACGCCATCGCCTACTAGGAACCCGAAACCGAGCCGTGGTCAAGCCTACCCCCTACTCCGATGATCCCTCCCGCGCGCTGCGGGAGCTGGTCGCGAGCGGCCGGTTCCAGGACGCCTTGGAATTGCACCGCAGTACCGTGGATCCAGCCGTGCAGCAGCGGCCGGAGGTGCAGCTGCTCGCGGCGACGGCCGCGACCCGCCTGGGAGAATTGGGCATGGGAGTGACACTGGCGGAGACAGCCCTGGAGCGGTTCCGGTCCCGGGCGGATAGCGACGGCCGGATGCGGGCCATGAATCTCATCGGGGCGATCGCGTTCGAGCATGGACGCCTCGAGGAAGCCGAGCGTGCGTTCGGCGATGCGCTCCATCTGGCCCGGGAGCTGGACGACAGCCTCATGGCGGCGCGGGCCTCCAATAACCTGGCTTCCGTGGCCCACCTGAGAGGCCACGCGGACCTGGCCCTGAGTCTCTATCGCTCGGCGCTCCTTTCCTACCAGCGCCTGGGCGACCGGCGCGGTACCGCGGAGACCTACCACAACCTCGGCCTCACCTTCCGGCAGCTCAACGAATGGGCCGATGCGGATAGCGCGGCGTTGCAGGCGGTGCGGCATGCCGAGCAGATCGGCGAGCGGTCGCTCCTGGCGCTCGCCGTCATGGGACGCGCCGAGACGCACGTCGAAGGGGGGGAATTGGCGTTGGCCGCGCAGGAGTTGGACCGCGCCGCGCGCCTCACCGCTGAGGCGGGTGACGAAATCGGCGGTGCCGAAATGGGGCGCCTGCGTGCCCTCCTCGCCCTCAGGCAGGGGGACTATGAATCCGCCGCGCGCGAGGCAGAGGCAGCCCGCGCAACGGCGGAGCGCTTCGGCAGCGCGCTGCTCCAGGCAGAGTGCGCCGCCGTGGCGGCCCGCACGCTTCACCTGATCGGGCGCGCCGCAGACGCCGAGCAGCGTCGCATCGAAGCAGCTCGAATCTTCGGTGCCCTCGGCGCCGCTAAACTTTTGGAACGACTGGGGCGGGACCTGACGGGGCCTTGACCCCTGCCATCCCACCACTCTCCGACGGCGTCCACTCTCAAGCCGGCCCGGCAACACTCATTGCCCACCTCAGCAGTCAGCCCGTCATTCACATCGGCACTCCGGAAGGATTGTCCGAGGGCGAGCCTGCCGCGCCACCGCCATCAATAGGGTGTAGGGCCGGGGATCGGGGCGCCGTCAAGCGAGGGAAAACGACCTGTCCGGAGTGGCAGGGAACGCTCGGGGAGTACCGCTCAGAGGGAAATTGCGGCTCCGGCCCAGCCCGCAGGGTCCTTGTCCTGCTTGAACAGGGAATCGAGGAGGACAACCACCCTATCGCCGTCCCGGTGCACCGCGAAGCGGTCCATACCTCTGGTGGCGCGGCCGGAGATGAAGACCCCGTCCGGCTGATATCGAGACTTGTGCTTGGGGCACTGAAAACGGCCCTCGTCCGCCAGCCATTTGAGGGCCGTGTTCTGGTGCGGGCAGGAAAGCGCAAAGGCGTAGATCCGGTTCTGATACCGGACCAGGATTACCTCGGTTTCCCGGTCGATCACCGCGCCGTCCTCGGTAGGGATCGGATAGCTGTGCTCGTCGCCGGCTCTTCCGAGAGCCGAGCCGAACCGGATGACCAGGGCCTCCGCGGACGACCCCGGTACGCCAAGCGCAGCCTTCGCTCCGGCCAGCGTAATAGCGGCATGATGCAGGAACTCGCGACGGCCGCTGATCGGGCAGCCGGTCGGGTCGCAGCGAGAATGATCGTGCTCAGACACGTTCGGACTTCCGTTTCAGCTTACGGTGGGCAGCAAAGTCCCCATGAACAGCACCGCGAACCAAAGCGCGATACTGGCAAGCGCGGACCGGCGCAGGTTTTGCCAGCCCCGGGGCGGGGCGGTGGCGGCGCGCAAGGCGGCCTCGGTACGCGTCATCGCGAGACCGTTGCCGAGGAGCAGTATGAGGAATCCGATCTTGATCCAAAAAATCCAGGAACTGGCCAGGATCTCCAGGTCTGCGGCCAGCATGAGCAGGCCGCTCAGGGCGGTGACGCTCAGGCCGATGAGAACCGGCCGGTGTACCGACTTGAGATCGTCGAGATGCCTGGTGTGCCGATCCGGCCCAGCGTGGAATGCCCGCAACGTGAGCCGGTCGGTGGCTACCGCGAAACCCGCCGCCGTGATCAGGCCAGCGAAATGGACGAAGGTGACCGCGGTCTGAATCGGCGTGCTCTTCTGATAGAGTGAAGCCCACGGGGCGACGACCCCGGCAGCCGCATGTAGTATTCCCATCTGTTCAATCCTTCCAGATGAGCATCATGAGGTAGCTGGAGAGCGCTACCCCCATTGAAGTTATGGCCAGCGTCTGATGAGTAGTTCGGCCTGACAAGTCGATGACACCGGTGCGCCGTTCGTGCTCCGGTGTGTTTGAGGCGGTGGCCACAAAACCGGCGTCGGCGACGATCATCATCAACGAGTGTACAACTCGACGGGTGCGACCGTTGGGGTCCTTTCGGCTGTCCCATAGGTTCCACAGTCCGGTAACCGTGTTCACCGCAAAGAGCGCTTCCAGACCGCCAGCCAAGGCTCCATGAACCCCGCGAAGTGACCGGGAGGCATTGGGCCCCTCGTTGTAGAGCTTCCGACCAACCACAAACTCTGCCGCGAAGAGCGGCAAGGTGGCGTAACTGGCGTACCGGTGGATGGCGAGCCGGGTGCCGTAGGCATCGCTGTACTCGATGGCCTTCGGCCGCTTGGGGGACCCCGTATCCGTGACGGCGGCTATGCTCGCATCGCTGGTGTCGCCGTCTGCCCCAGGCAAGACCACTGGGGAGAGGTAGATGTGGTCAAATGTCGGGGCGAGGTCACGCTTCACGGAATCCAGGGCCGCTCTCACACCGAGATCAAGGCTACTGGGATTGCCCGCCCCGTCCCTGGAGGAGTCCTGCGGATTTCCTTGGGCGGCTAGCAGGCTGGCGGTGATGAAGAGACTCGAGAGCAAGGGCACTCCAAGACGGTGAGCAGAAGGCAGCGGCGTGCGTCAAATCAGGCTGGGGGACGCTTCACGCGACTTAGCTGGCACTGGCAAATCGGATGCCCGGCGAGAGGTGCTCGGAACCGACCGGGAAGCCGGTTGTCGCTCAAACAAATGCTGCGGGTTCTTGCTCGTCTGTGGAACGAATCGTGACAGGTTGCATCAACTCGATGCTGAGAGGGATTGAACCGGGGTCTCGGGTCCTGCCCTCGAATCCATCCGCGACACGTGTCACTCAGACTCGGTCTCGGGGCCTCTAGAATCCTTTGGGCCGGTAGAATCTCTATTCGCCCGTGGCCCTCGGCGTTCCGAGCAAGTAGTGATCGATCCAGTCGAGCCCGGCCTTGAGCCCGGTCAGCATATGGGACGGCTTGGTGAAGCCGTGATCCTCACCGGGAAGGATCACCAACTCGCTCGGCACGCCGAGGCGAAGGAGCGCCCGATAGAGTTCGTAGCTCTGCGAGGTTGGCACCCGGTGGTCCGCACCCCCGTGCAGCACCAGCGTAGGGGTCCGGATGCTCCCGGCCCGGCCGATCGCGGACTCACCCCAGATTCCCTGCAGGTCTTCCCAGGGCGCCTTGCCCCGATAGAGATAGTCGTAGGTCATCCAGTTGTCCGAGGTTCCAAACCGCGAAGTGTAGTTCCATACCCCGGCACCCGAGGCTGCGGCGCGGAAGCGCGTGGTGCGGCCAAGCAGACAATCGGTGAGCACTCCCCCATAGCTGTAGCCCATCACCCCGAGTCGGGTCGAATCGGCCCATCCCTTTCCGACCAGGTAGTCCACTCCGCTGAGGATGTCCTTCACGGGGCGCGAACAGGCGAAGCCGGCGATTTTCCGCATGTACTCGTCGCCCCGTCCGATGCTGCCGCGATAGTTCGGCTCGAGGACCAGGTATCCTCGGGACGCGAGCAGCGCCGGAGGACCAAACCAGCCCCCCGCCAGTTCTTCCAGATCGGTGGCGCTGGGACCGCCGTGAATTCTCACGACCAGCGGCAGATTCTTCATGCCACGCCGCGCCGTCGGCCAGTAGAGGACCCCCTCTACCGTATCCCCCTCAGCGTCAGGCCAGCGGACCGTCTCGACCGCTGGCGCCGGCCGCGCTGAGAGCGCCGCGTTGAACTCGGTGACCTGGCTGGCGGTCGCGATATCCTCGACTCCACCTGCGAGGAACAATTCCGGAAACGCCTTGGGCCCGGAGAAGACAAAAGAAAGCCGCTTCCCATCCCGCGACGCGGAGATGGCGCGGACGGACCCCTTGGCGGAGGTGAGGCGTCGGAGGCCACCGGTTGCCGGGTCGAGTCGGTAGACGTACGAAGAGGTGGAGAGCGTCCCGACGGTCAGGAGGGAACCATCCGGGAGCGCTGCGGTTTCGGACAACGAACCGCCGAACGATGGACCGACGCGTTCCACCCGCGCATCCGTCACCCCGATGCGATAGATTCGGCCCTGAGTCTCCTGACCCCGGGGGCCAGCGTCCTCACCGACCCCGCCACTCACGTAGAGGCTGGACCCATCCCGGGACCAGGTGGGGCCGAACTCGACCACCTGATTGCGGGTCAGTTGTCGGGGCGGCGACCGGCCGTCCCTGGCGACGACGAAAATCTCATAGCGGCCGCTGTTGTCCCCGAAGCCGGCCGGTGGGCCACTCCCGAATCCGATGAGCCGGCCGTCGGGGGAAAGGCGGAAGGCTTCGATGGTGTAGGGTACGGTGAGCAGGGAATCGCAAGCGGGGTTCTGCCGGGTCGGATCGATGCGGAAGAAGGTCGTGTGGGGAGTGGACTCCCGGTATCGCGTCGCGTCGCCGTAGAACCCTTTCCCTGCCGAGTCGGAGGTGCCGCGTGACGTGCCCGCCGCGGCCACAACAAGGCTCCCGTCCGGTACCCAGTCAAAACCGATGATCCCCTGGGAAAATCTCCCAGGATCCGTCACCACTCGCGGCTCCCCGCCCAGCTGATCGAGGAGGAAGAGTTGGCCGGTGGCAGCGGGTTGCCGGTCGGAGAGGAACGCCAGGTAGCGCCCGTCCGGCGACCATCGCGGGCTCCAGTAGTTCGCGGGCGCGGTGGTCAGACGCGCCGCCGCTATTTTTCGTCCTCCCGGTGTGAGATCGATCCGCCACAGCGCCATCTCGGCACGGTCCTTCGCGAAATCGCTCCGCTGCGTAGTAAAGGCAACCCGCTGGCCGTCGGGAGAAATCTGAGCTTCCCGGATCGCGGTGGCGCTCAGGAACTCCTCGGGGCTGTAGCCGGAGGAGTCCTGGGCGAAGGCGACGATGAGGGGGGAGAGGAGCAGCGAGGAGGCGGCGACCAGAATGCGCAGGTTCATCGAGGGTCCCGGCTGGCGGGGGACGCGGCGGTCTGACCGCACACCGCCACACGGTAGAGCGCGGCCAAGTTCCGGCGGGAGGCCAAAGGGACCTCGTAGCCGAAGGTTCCGATCCGGATCTCGAGCTTCCCGGCCCGAGCCACTTCCAGGAAATGGCTGGGCCCGAGCGACATCACCAGTGGCACACCGCGCGCCTGGTTCTGGCCGGTGTAGCGCTCCCGCTGAATGGTTCCGAAGGGCAGTACGACCGAATCGTCCAGCACGAGGGAAAGCGCCGGGATTGCCGTCGAGTCCGCGAATACCTCCCGGGCCTGGGCGCCCCGGAACAGGGCGGTGAGCTGGGTCGAAGGGGCCGATGCGGCCGCAACCCCCTTGAGACGCACCGCAGTCGATATCTCGGTCTGACCCGAGCGTCCGGCGTTATGTCCCGCGAGGAGGTAGAGGGTGTCGCGGCCGGCGTCGTAGATCCACTGCACCTCGCCATCGGTTGGGTTCGTCGCCGGCCCCAATACGCTGTCGGCCGCGGCACAGGAGTGCACCGCGATCGGCTTCCAGGTCTGCGCCCGGGCCTCGGTGGCAGTCGAGATGACCCCGACGACGAGAACCGGAAACCTGCACGATCGCGCCAGCACGTTCACACTTCCTCTCGTCCTCAGTCCTTACTCCTCAGTCCTTAGCCCTTAACACCCAGCCCTGGTTCGGGGCATGGTGTTGATCACTCCTCCGCCTTCTCATCCTTCTTATTCTCCGCGGCCACCTTGGCGGTGATTTCGGGCGGCGCCTCGGTGTACCCGTGATGCTTCTGGTGGAAAGTGCCGCGGCCATGGGTGATCGAGTGGAGCGTCGTGGTGTACCGATACAGCTCCGCTTCCGGGACAATCGCCTTCACCTTGGTCAGCCTGCCGTCCGCCTCCGTCCCCAGAATCTGGCCCCGCCGGGCACTCAGATCCCCCATCACGTCGCCCAGCACGTCGTCGGGCGTCCAGACCTCCACGTCCATCAAGGGCTCGAGTAGCACCGGCCGGCTCTTAGGTGCGACATTCCGAAAGGCCAGAATCCCAGCCATCTTGAACGACATTTCGTTCGAGTCCACGTCGTGGTAGGAACCGTCGAAACACTCGGCCTGAAAGTCGACCATCGGGTAGCCCGCGACCACGCCCCGCAGCGCCGATTCCTGAATCCCGCGGTCGACCGCTGGAATGAACTTGTTGGGGATCACCCCGCCCACGATGCTGTCGACAAACTCATAGCCGGCGCCCCGCGGCCGCGGCGCCAGTCGAACCCAGCAGTCGCCGTATTGGCCCCGACCTCCCGACTGCTTCTTGTGTTTCCCCTGGCCTTCGCCCTTTCCCTTGAGCGTCTCGCGGTAGGCCACCTTGGGCCGGCCCAGCTCAGCGTGCACACCGTATTTCCGAGTGAGCCGGCCGAGCAGAATCTCAAAGTGTCGCTCACCCATGCCGTGAATCAGGGTCTGGCCCAGCTCGGAGCTGTACTCGAAGTGAAAGGTGGGGTCCTCCTCATGTAGCTTGTGAAGGCCGGCGGCGAGCTTGTCCTCCTCGCCCCGCTGCTTCACCACCACGGCCGACGTCGCGATCGCTTCCGGGAAGGGGATCGGAGCCAGGTGTACGGGGTTGTCCCGACGGCAGAAGGTGTCGTTGGTATGGGTGTCCTTGAGTTTGGCCACCGAGCCGATGTCCCCGGTGTGCAGCTCCGGCACCTCGGTGCGGTCCTTCCCTTGCTGGACCGAGAGGTGATTCAGCTTCTCCGCCACGCTGTGCTCCGTGTTCCAGACCTCGTCGCCGTTCTTGAGGGTGCCTGCGTAGAGACGAAACAGGGTCACGTCTCCCACATGCGGCTCAGACACGGTCTTGAAGACGCGGCCCAAGAGGGGCGCAGCAGGCGCCGCCCGATCGGGCCCGGCCACCTCCGTCGGCGCCGGGAGAAGCTCCACCATCTTCGTCAACAGCGCCCGCATCCCGTAGGTCAGTTCCGCGCTGCCGCAGAACAACGGCACGATCTCCCCGTCGAGCATCGCCTTCTTCATGGCGGAGATGACCTCCTCGCGGGGGATCGCCTCGCCGCCCAGGTAGCGCTCCAGCAGATCGTCGTTGCTGGAGGCCACCGCTTCGAGGAGCTGTTGGTCGTACTTGGTGTACTGCTCCTGATACTCGGCGGGAATCTCGCCCTCGTCATACTCCCCGGTCTTGGTCCCCTTCTTGTAGAGGTGGGCCTTGCCGGAGAAAAGATTGATGATCCCGCGAAAGGCCGGACCATCGCCGATCGGAATCTCGACCGGCACCACCTTGGGTGTCAGATGCGTCTTGATGTGCTGGAACACCCGTTCAAAGTCGGCGTGTTCCTTGTCCATCTGGGAGACAAAGAGAAAGCGGGGAAGATGCAGCCGGTCACACACCTCCCAGACCTTTTCGGTGCCGACCTCCACCCCGCTGGTTCCGCTCACCACCACAACCGCGGCATCCGCGGTATAGAGTGCGGTGATCGCTTCGCCGAAGAAGTCGAGGTAGCCAGGCGTGTCGAGCAGGTTGAGCTTGGTATCCATCCACTCGGCGTAGGCCAGAGCGAGGCTGATGGAGTGTTTGCGTTCGATCTCGTCGGGGGTGTGATCGGTGAGGGTGGTGCCTTCCTTGATGGTGCCGTGGCGCCGGCTGGATCCCGACACGAAGGCCAGGGCGTCGACCAGTGTCGTCTTGCCACTCGACCCGTGGCCCACAAACGCCACATTCCGAATGGCACTTGAACCATAGACCTTCATAGTCTCCACCTCCTTGGGAAGTTGGTGATCTCATTTTGGAGGCGGGATCGGAGGTTGTCAAATGGGCTGTGGGCTGTGGGCTATAGGCTATGGGCTTTGCGCTTGAAGCGGACCTTCGGCCACCATACCACTGGCAAGGCACCCACCACCACCCGGAATAGCCCATAGCGCATAGCCCATAGCCCACAACGCATGGAAATGATGACGCCCGCCTGAAAATGATGACGGATCCGAGCTCCCCACCTCCTACACTCTTCGGATGCGATTCGTGGCGGAGCGGGTTCTTCCCGCCTATCTGCGCGCCCTCGAGGACGCCCTCGACACCGCCATCCGACGGCTTCCGGTGGGGCATCTGCGCACTATTCTGACCCGGTTGCGTCGCCGACTCGGCCACCACCGCACGCCCTTCCGTTTGGGCGCCTTGGAACGGCTCGCGATTATCGGCGAGATCGAAGGCTGGCTGGAGCCCGAAGAGGCGATCATCATCAGAAAATTGGCCTACCGGGTGGCGTTCTTCGTCAGGAGGGCGGAGGAAGCGAGAGACGAGAGACGAGCGAAAAGGGACGAGAACGAAGAATCAACACATCGTCCGAGGGACCGGGAGATCGTGGGACCGTGGGCCCCGTGGACCCGGTCGTTGTTGGAGAAGAAGCCGTGATGCCATTCGAAGCGGACCTCAAGGGAATTCCGCCGTTACCTGGACATCGCAATCGGCTCCCTCGCCGAGCTCTCCTACCTGCTCCGGGTGGCCCGTGACTTGGACCTGCTAAGCAAAGATGAGTGGATTGCAACAGAGGAACTACGTACTCGGGCCGGCCAACTCACCTGGCGTCTCTATGAGGCAATCGGCAAGAAGATCAGGGAAGGAACGGCCCGCAAGTGAAGCGAAGTCCACGCTGTGCCGATCCGGCCCTCCCAGTCCTCGGTCCCCCGGGTCCCACGGTCCCACCTATCGATACCCCTTCGCCTGCAACCCAAACAACTCCGCATACAAGCCGCCTCGGGTGACCAGCTCCTCGTGACTCCCCTGCTCCACAATCTCCCCTCCTTTGAGTACTAGAATGCGCCCCGCCATCCGCACCGTCGAAAACCGATGGGAGATGAGCACCGCCATCTTCCCGGCGGTCAGCTCCGAAAACCGGAGAAACACCTCGTACTCCGCCCGGGCGTCGAGCGCCGCCGTCGGCTCGTCCAGAATGAGCACCTGCGCCTCCCGGAGGTACGCCCGGGCCAGCGCCACCTTTTGCCACTCCCCTCCCGAGAGATCCACCCCGTGTTCGAACCGCCGCCCCAGCATCTGCTCGTAGCCCTTGGCTAGTTGGCCGGCCACGCTGTCGGCCAGGCTGTGCTCTGCCGCCTCCCGGATGGCCGGCTCGTCATCCCGCCTCGCGACGTCCCCGACCGCGATGTTCTCCTTGAACAGGAAGTCGTACCTGACGAAGTCCTGGAAAATCACCCCGACACTTCGCCGGAGACTCTCGACCTCGTACTCCCGCAGATCGGCACCGTCCAGCAGAATGCGGCCCTCGGTGGGATCGTAGAGCCGTGACAAGAGCTTCACGAGCGTGGTCTTGCCTGCCCCATTTTCCCCTACCAGCGCGACCCGCTCCCCGGGCCTGAGTCCGAAGCTGAGATGTCGTACCGCCCATCGCTCGGAGCCGGGGTACCGGAAACCGACATTCTCGAAGACGAACCCCTCCCGAATCGGCTCCGGTACTGGGCGCGCGCCCGGGGTCGAACGGATTCTCGGCTCCACCGAAAAGAAGGTAAAGAGATCGTCGAGATAGAGGCTCTGCTCGAAGAGTTGGGACAGCGACAGCAGCACCCGCTGGATCAGGTCCCGGCTTTGCCGAAAGGAAGCCGCGAGAAACGTCAGCACACCCAGCGTGAACAGCCCAGCGCCGCTCCGATGGCCGATGATGGTGAGATAGATGATGACGCCGTAGGCCCCGTAGTACCCAAGTGTCCCGACGATGGAGAGCAGGGAAGAAACCAACGCCCGCTTCACCGCCAGGGCCTTGTTGGCCTCGTAGAACTCATTCGAGAGCGCCGCGTAGCGTCCCACCAGAAAGTCGGATAGACCGAAGAGCTTCACTTCCTTGGCCGAGACATCGCTGGCGCCGACGTACCGGAGGTAATCCAGCAGCCGCCGCTCGGCGGTCCAGGAGTAGAGGAGAGAATAACCCAGGGCCGCGAACCGGGTCTCGCCCAGAAAAGAGGGGAGGACCGCCAGCCCCAGCAGAACCAGGAGCCAGGGGACGTATAGGGTGAGCGCTACCGCCAGAGAGGTCAGGGTAATCAGGTCCTGCACCGTAGCCAGCAGCTGCGTGAACAGCCCGATTCGTCCCACCGTCTGCCGCCGGGCTCGTTCCAGCTTGTCATAGAGTTCGGCGTTCTCGAACTGTTCCAGGTCGAGGCTCGCCGCGTGTTGCATCAGCTGCACGCTGGTCCGGTTGGCGAAGAGATCGCCCAGCAGACTCTCGAGCAGCGAAGACAACCGCGCCAGCACCTCCCCAATAACAGCGAATCCCAGTTCGATCCCGACCAACGCTGCCAGCTGCACGTAGGGGCGGACCACCGGTCCACCCGTGGTGGCCGCAGCCGCAATCCCGCCCAGGGCCACCAGCCGCACCACTTCGTCGATGATCAGCTTTCCGATCCATAGCACCGCGATCGGAATGCCGGCTCGGAGCGCCCGGAGCACCACGATGAGCCCCGTGTACCGGGGCTGGGTGTTCCAGACCAGCTGAATCAGCTTCGGCAGGTGGCGTAGCGCCCGGAACCGCTCCCGCCATCCCGGTGGAGGGTTGAGCGGTGTGAGACCGCGGCGCCCGGGACCCATGCCGGGGGGAGGGGGGAGGACGGCCATGCGCTTAAGGTAAGCAGTGAGCGGGAAGCGGTGAGCGGGATAGACCGATAACTTATGCGTGTGACGCCACGGATATCCTCGCCGAATCTGGTCGGAGGCGGGGTGGCCCGCTTACCGCTCACACCATGTCAGGGAGCTCACCCATGAACCCCAGCATCTGGCACGACCTCCTCTTTCCCGGCGTCCCGATTCTCGAGAAGATTGTCCGACCGATCCTGGTCTACGTGTTTCTCGTCGTCGGACTTCGGTTGGCTGGCAAACGGGAGCTGGCCCAACTCAACCCCTTCGACCTCGTCGTCCTGCTGACGCTCTCCAATACTGTGCAGAACGCCATCATCGGGGAAGACAATTCGGTCCTCGGCGGGGTGATCGGGGCGACGACGCTCCTGGTGCTCAACTACCTCGTGGTCCTGATCGCTTACAGGAATCAGCGGCTGGGTCAGCTCATCGAGGGAGGCCCTGATGTGCTGATCGAGAAAGGATGCGTGCACAAGAAACGGCTGGAGGCGGAAAAGATTACCATACCCGAACTCGAGGCGGCGGCGCGGCGTCAGGGATTTCCCTCACTCAAGGAGGTGGACCAGGCCATCCTCTACCCCGGTGGGACCTTCTGTTTCATCGGTAAGGTGCCCTCGGCCGACGCGGTACACCATCATCAGATTATGTCCCAACTGCATCGAATCACCAAGGAACTGGACGAGTTGAAATCTGGGAAGAAGTGAGAGGTCAGAGGTGCCAGGTAGGCCTCCCTCTCCTCTCACCTCTCACGCCTCACCTTTGACCGGGTAGATTTCCCTCATGGGAACCACCGCCCTCATCACCGGCGCGACCGAAGGGATCGGCCGCGCCACCGCCTTCGCCCTCGGCCGTGCCGGCTACCGGGTCGGCGTTTGCGCCCGCACACCGTCGCGCCTCCGCGGATTGCTCGAGGAGCTCGCCGCCGCCGGCATCGAAACCGCCGGGTACCCCGCCGATGTCGGCGTCGAGTCTGATGTGCGGACCATGGCCGCCCATGTCACCGGCGCCTTGGGGCCCGTTGAGGTCCTGGTGAACAACGCCGGCATCGCCATTCTCAGACCCTTCGAGGAGCTTACCCTGGTCGAGTGGGACCAGACCATGGCCACCAATCTCCGTAGCCTCTTCCTGGTCACCCGCGAGGTAGTCCCGGGCATGCGGGCGCGGAAAGGCGGCGCCATTGTCAACATCGCGAGCCTTGCCGGCAAGAACGGCTTCGTTGGCGGGACCGCCTACACCGCCTCGAAACACGCGGTCCTCGGTTTCAGCAAGTCTCTGATGCTGGAGGTGCGGAAGGACAACATCCGGGTCATCGCCATCTGCCCCGGCTCGGTGGACACGCCGTTGATTCGGAACCAGACCATGCTCAAGACCGACCCGCAGAAGATTCTCCATCCCGAAGACGTGGCCCAGACCGTCCTGGACGCGCTACGACTCCCCGCCAGGGTCATGGTGAGCGAGCTGGACGTCCGGCCGACGAATCCCTAGCAAAAGTTCCGAGTTCGCCGCTTCAAGATCCGGCCTGCGCCGTCGGGACGGAACTGTGACCTCTGACCCCTGAACTCGGAACTCGGACCTCGGACCTCGGACCTCAGACCTCGGAACTCGGAACTCGGAACTCGGAACTCGGAACTGCTTTTCAATGAGTCCTCTCCAGATCACCACCTGCATCTGCCGCCAGACACCGTTCGCCCGGCTCCTCCCCCGCGCCCGCGAACACGGCTGGGACCTGGCTGCCCTCATGCGTGAGACCGGCTGTGGCGCCCAGTGTGGCCTCTGCCGGCCCTATCTCCGGCGCATGCTGGAGACCGGAGAGGTCGTGTTTCACGTGGTGCTGAAGGATTGAGGGATTGGGGGATCCCTCAATTATCTTGCTCCCATGACCGGTCCAGGCGCCCCAGCCACCGGATGGCGGAGACTCTACACCCCGGGACCGCTGCTTCTGGTCGCGGTAACTTGTGGGTGGCTCAGTCTGTGGGTGACCTACAACGGCAGCCTCTTCGGGGTCGTGTTCGCTTTGCTGGCGACTGCCCTGATCGTAATCGCCCTCCGCAGCACGGAATCAGCCGCCCGACAGCACCAAGCCTCGCTCAACGTCGCCTTGGAAACCGCCGCGGCCCGGAATCGCGAGCTGGATCGCCTCCAGCGGGTCACGGCGACCCTGCTTTCGGGCGAAAACCTGGATGAGCTCTTCACCGAGGTCGCCCAGGCCGCCGCCGAGTTGCTCAGTGCCGAGGCCGGGGCCATCGCCCTGGTCGTGGAGGAAGGGCGTTTCGTGCGGGTGGCCGCCAGCACCGGCCCCTTGGCCTCCTACGCCGGGTCACTCGTTCCGGTCGACGGATCCCTCCTGGGCTGGGCCATCACTCATGAGCAGCCCCTCACCTGCGATGACATGGACGCGGACCCGCGAAACTTCCTCACCCAAGGGGTGCCCCTCAAGACAACGGCCATCGCCCCACTCCGGTCCGCCGGCCTGGTCATCGGGGTAGTGAGTGTCTACAACCGCCGCGACGGTCGGCCCTTCAACTCCCACGACATGCAGTTGTTGCAGACGCTCGGTGATCAGGTCGTCGTCGGTCTGGATCGCGCCCACGTGCTGGAAGAAAGCCGTCGCAACGAACAGGCTCTCGCGGCCAAGAACCGCGAGCTCCAGCGCGCCACCGAGCTCAAGAGCCAATTCCTGGCCAACATGTCCCACGAGTTGCGGACGCCACTCAACGCCATCAATGGTTTCTCTGACCTCCTGCTCACCGGAGACCTGGGTGCCATCAATGACACCCAACGCGAGTTCCTCGACTCCATCCTCCGCAACGGCAAGCATCTGCTCGGCCTGATCAACAGCGTCCTCGATCTGTCCAAGATCGAGGCGGGCCGGATGACCCTGGCACTGGCGGAGACAGACCTCCGTGAGGCCATCACCGGCGCGGTGACCGATACCCGCAGTCTCCGCACCGGCAAACAGCAGGAGTGCCGGGTCGAGATGGACGGAAGCGCGCCGCTTACCGTGCTGGCCGAGGGTCAGCGGATCCGGCAGATTCTCTTCAACCTGCTCTCCAACGCGTCAAAGTTCACGCCCGAGAAAGGCCAGGTTACTGTCTCGGCAGTGGCCACCCGCGCTCCACTGCCGATTCCCGGCGACCGCGCGGGTGAGCGTCCCCGCCTGGTCTCCCGCGAGGCAGTCTGGGTCTCGGTCAGCGACACCGGCGCCGGGATCCTGCCTGAGGATATGAGCAAACCCTTCATCGAGTTCAGCCAGGTGGACAGCTCCGCCAGCCGCCGGCAGCAGGGGACCGGACTCGGACTGGCGCTCTGCAAGAAATTTGTGGAGATGCACGGCGGGAGCATCGGTGCGGAATCAATCTACGGTCGAGGGTCGAGCTTCTGGTTCATCCTGCCGGTGGAGGGGCCCATTCGTCGGTCATCCGGCGCGGTGGAGGTCCAGAGGGTTTAGGAAATCCCTCAGCTTTTCACCTCCCGCTGAAACGCTCCAGAAACTCCACGTCACCCGGGGATAGACCCCCGACGCCCGAGCTCTTCATCTTCTCCATGATCCGATCGTACTCGGTGCGATTCACTTCGTGCAGATTCTCCCGCTCGATCCGGGCCCATCGCTCGGGAGCCCCTGCGCTGACCTTTGGCCGTGGTGTCGCAGCTGCAACCCGCCGAAACTTCTGGCTCCCCGAGAATCGCTCCAACCATTTGAGGTAGAGATACCCACCCAGAAACCCTCCCAAGTGCGCGAAGTGCGCGATCCCGGACTGGCCAATCCCAAATCCGCCGAGGAGTGAGAGCCCGGCATAGATCACTACCAGGAGCCACGCCTCGACCGGTATCACCCCATAAAGCAGGATTCGATTCCGGGGCCAGAATTTCGCGTAGCCCAGCGCGACCCCGGAGATTGCGCCCGAGGCGCCCACGATCGCCACGTGCGGTGTCAGCAGTGAGAGCATGGCCCCCGTGAGCCCGCTTAGGAAGTAGAGCATGAGAAAGCGCTCTCCTCCCAGCCGAGTCTCCACGGCGGGGCCAAAGATGAGAAGGCTCAGCATGTTGAAGAAGATGTGGCCTAGACCGGCGTGGAGGAACATGTAGGTGAAGACAGTCCAAGGCCGGAACAATACCGCGCCCGGGACGAATTCCAGCAGGTCGTTGAGGCTGGGGGTGACCTGACTGAGAAAAAACATCGCGACGTTCGCGAGGATCAGACGACGGACCCAGGGTGTCATGGCAGGAAGGCTAAGGCGGCCAGGCGGCGACTGGGAGGGGGAGGGGCCCTCGACGCCTTCATCCCGCTCTCCTCTTGACGGTTCAT
Source organism: Gemmatimonadota bacterium (assembly GCA_041485505.1). Lineage (GTDB taxonomy): Bacteria > Gemmatimonadota > Gemmatimonadetes > Gemmatimonadales > GWC2-71-9 > JBDUEA01. Next base: position 15,644 of record JBGPJS010000011.1, read on the forward strand.
GGATTCTATCGTACGATATAACGCACGTCATAGCCTACGACTATCGGGGGTAATTCATGAGTAAATGCAATGATGACTGGGGTTTAGGTGCGCTGTTCGCAGGACTGGGGCCGGAGAACTGGGGCTTTCAATGGGGCGATCAAAGTCGCGGGCACCGGAGCAAGCGGCGCCGGCAACAGATGTTTGAGTCCGGCGAGGTGAAGTTCGTCATCCTGCGTCTACTCCGCGAAAAGCCTCGGCATGGCTATGAGATCATCAAGGCGCTCGAGGAGCGCTTCGCCGGCTGCTATTCCCCCTCTCCCGGCACGATCTACCCCACCCTTCAGCTGCTGGAGGATCAGGGCTACGTTCGCGCGGTGGAAACCGAGGGCCGCAAGGTCTATCACATTACCAAAGAGGGTGAGGCCTTCCTCGATGAGCACCGGGACACCATCGAAGACATTTTCGATCGGGTGAAAGACACCCTGCATGATTTTGCGGGAGGCGCGATGGCCGATCTGAACCGGGAATTCGCTCGACTCGCCGCCACCACCTATCGTAGGGCCTGGCGCAAAGGGCCCGATCATCCCTCCGTGCGCCGAGTCGTGGAGATCCTCAAGCAGGCCGCCGCCGCTATTGAGAAGGAGTGGGAAGACACGGTACCCGGCCCTTCACCCGAAGGGAAAGTCCCATGACTTGGGTCGTCCTGGTGATGCTGAGCGGATTCTTCTGGTGGGGCCCCCCGTGGGGGCATGGCAGCCGGTGGCGTCATCGCCGTGGTGCAAACGTGCCCGACCTGCCGGAGGAGTTTCAAACGCGGTTAGCGGCAGTCGATCAACTGGAAACTCGAGTAGCAGAGCTGGAATCCCGCCTCGACTTTGCCGAACGACTGCTGGCGGAACGGAGGACCCCGGAGTTGAGTTCCCCGCCGCGCTAAGGAGTCGTCTCCGGGAGTTCGCGGATCCAGATGTTGCGGTACCGCACCGGAGCGCCGTGATCCTGCAGCGTCACCGGGAGCCGGTCCTCGTGGCGCCGGTAGGGCGGGCGGGCGCGATGCGCCGTGGGACCGGTTAGGGTCACGTTGTCCTGGACCAGAATGCCGTTGTGGAGGACAGTCACCCGCGCCGGCTGCAGCACCTGGCCCTGCCCGTCAAATCTCGGCCGGTGGAACAAGATGTCATAGGTCTGCCACTCCCCGGGTGGCCGGCTTACGTTCACGAGTGGCGGATACTGCCCGTACACCGCGGCGGCTTGTCCATCAGGATAGGTCGTGTTGTGGTACGAGTCGAGAACTTGCACCTCGTACAGGCTCATCAGAAATACGCCACTATTTCCTCGCTCTTGTCCCTCGCCCACTGGCATTGCGGGCGCCGCCCATTCCACGTGCAGTTGGCAATCGCCAAATCCCTTGTTCGTGGAGATCGCTCCGGTCCCCGCCACTACCTCCATGTAGTCCTCGTTAACCCGCCATCGCGGAGGCCCACCTTCGCTACCTCGCCACCCGGAGAGATCCTTGCCTCCGAACAGAATCACGGCGTCGGAAGGGGCAACCACCGGGGGTCCGGCGGGACCAGGATCAACGACCTGAGGTTGGGGCCTGTCGAGTGAGTGGATCGGCCATGTTGGTTCCGACTGGCCCCGACACACTGGAGTCCCCAGAGTGATCAGGCCGAGCCAAACCCCCAGCGTCGCTGGGAAGTTTCTCTTGATTGGACATTCCCTCATTCCTGAATTCCCCCAATCCCTCAATCCCTCAATCCCTCAATCCCTCAATCCCTCAATCCCTCAATCCCTCAATCCCCCCAGGGCCCGCCTCACAAACACCGGTACCATGTCCTTCCGCCAGCCGATCGTGAAATCGGTATTGTCGAGCGGTTTCGCTGGGCGCGCGGCAGCGCGGGCCGCCGCATCGATCGTTGCTTCGGTGAGCGGCTGACCGATGATCGTCTGCTCCGCTTCCCGGTTCTGAATCGGCCACGAGCCCACCGCGCCTACCACGATCCTGGCCTCCTTTACGATGCCAGCGGCATCGAGTCGCGCCCATGCGGCGACTCCCAGGACCGGGAAATCAAACGCGCCCCGCCGCCGCAGCTTCTGATACTCGGCACGGGCCCCTGCGAGCGAGGGCACTTCGATCGTGGTGAGCAGCTCGTCCGCCTGCTTGGTCAGGTAGTCGATCCCGTCGTTGCGGTAGAGCGCTGAAACGGGGATGGTCCGCGTGCCATACGGACCCGTCAACGTCACCCGCGCCCCCAGGGCAACCATCACCGGGGCCAGATCGCTCGACTGCACCGCCCAGCAGCGCGGACTCGACGGAGCTACCCAGCAGATCTTCCCGTCTTTCTTCATGCAGAAGTCGATCGCCTGCCGCCACTCATGGGTCTGGTCGTAGTAGTTGCAGCGCGTATCCAGCAGCAGATTGCCACCTACGGTGCCCATGTTTTGCAGGATCGGCGTCGAGATCGTCGCGGCCGCCTTGGAGAGTACTGACCACTTCTCCCGGACCAGCGGGTCACGGATCAGACGAGTGAGCGTCACGCCCGCCCCGATCACAAGCTGGCCTTCGACCCCTCGGCTCAGCGGCGTCAGTTCACCGATCCTGCGGACGTCGATCACGAACGCCGGCGTCTGCTGACGCCGCTTCATGTTCGGATACAGATCCGTTCCTCCGGCCACATAGGCCGAATGCGGCGCGTGCTCCGCCTTGAAGCGCACTGCCTCCTCGATTGTATTCGGGAATCGTGACTCAAACGGTGGCAATCGCAGCATGGGAACCGTCACTCCTGTCGCGCGTTCAGCTTACTCCGTGGCCTCTGTGCCTCTGTGTTTCAATCATGCCTTCACCAAGACCGGCCTGGGGCCGGCACGGCCATCTCCACCCTCGGCCGGCGTGGGGACGTATAGCGGTTCCGGCCAGGGTACCGTCGGCATCTTGGTTGGTCCGAAGCGCGGCTCTCCGCCGGCGGCCTTGGCCTGCAAGGCCTTGAGCACCTTGGGAGCACTGATCGGTACCTCGTCCACCCGGACGCCGACCGCATCGTACACGGCGTTGGCCACCGCCGGCATGATCGGCAAGAGTGGCCCCTGCCCCGCCTCTTTGCCGCCGAAGGGTCCGTTCGGGTCCGGCTCACCGACCAGATAGGTTACAACGTCGCACATCTCATGGGTCGTGGGGCTCTTGTATTCCAGGAGCGAGGGGAACTTGTGCACCACATGGCGATTTTCCCGGTACACCATCTCTTCCATCAGGGCCTCGCCCAGGCCCATATAGACCCCGCCTTCAACCTGTCCCATCACCAGCGCGGGATTGATGGACTGGCCGATGTCGTGCCCGATCCAGATTGTCGGCACCCGCACGATCCCGGTCTCAGGGTCGACCTCAACCTCGGCGATCGCGGCCGAATAGCTGTAGGCGGCCGAGGGACCGACCCCGGCACCGCGGTACCTCCCGGGCGATCGCGGCGGCTGGTAGCTTCCCACGGTCCCCACCGTGCCGAAGGCCGTCTCCGCAGCCACTACTGCCTCGGGAAAACTCATCCCCAGCTCCGGCGCCGTGATATCGTAGACCCGACCGCCGCCAAAACCGAGGCGTTCGAGCGGCACATCAAGCTTGGCGGACACCGCTTTCCCGATCACTGCCTTCGCACGCTCGGCAGCCTGGATCGCGGCGTTCCCGGTCATCAGCGTGACCCGCGAGGAATAGCTGCCAAGGTCCACCGGAGTAAGATCGGTATCCGCGGTGACGACCCGGATATCCGCCGGCTCGATGCCGAGGACCTCGGCCACGATGTAGGCCAGGATCGAGTCCGATCCCTGCCCGATGTCCACGGATCCGCAGAACACCGTCACCCCCCCGCCACGGTCGCATTTGAGCTGGACCCCGGAATGCGGCATGTCGTTCCAATAGATCGGCAGGCCCGCACCGGTGATATAGGAAGAGCAGGCCAGGCCGAGACCCCGTCCGTAGGGCAGCCGTCGGAATCGCCGCTTCCAGTCGGAGCCGGCCACCACCTTTTCGATGCAGGCACCCAGGCCCATGGTACCGATGCGGAGCCAGTTGGCGGTCACCGTATCCGGCTTGACCAGATGTCGGAGCCGCATCTCCGCTGGATCCAGGCCGAGTTGTTCGGCGATCTTGTCGAGCTGGACTTCCTGTCCAAACCGCGGCTGAGGGGTCCCGTGGCCCCGCTTGGGTCCACAGGGCGGTTTGTTGGTAAACGCCCGGGCACCGCGGAACCGATAGGCGGGGACCTCATAGGTGACGGTCTGAAGTGCCCCCGTGTAGTA
>JBGPJS010000012.1:0-19402 GCA_041485505.1 Gemmatimonadota bacterium
GTCAACGTCCTGCGCCGGCGCCGAGTAGACCTCCGTGCCATTCACCATGAAGCTGACCTTGCCGCCCATGATCCCGATACTCAGCTCGTACTTGGTGGAGGCTGCCGAGGGTTCGGCCTTCGGTACCGCCTCGGAAGGTTTCCAGTCTTTGCTGACCACGTCGGTGGTCGTGGCGCCGTCCCGCCGCTTGATCTTGAAGGTGCCGTCGCCCCGGACCAGGAAATAGGTGTAGCGTTGGCCCGCCCCGCTCAGGTCCCTCCCGCCGATGAAGAGCCCGAACCCCTCCTCGTGTGGAGATCCCTTCTTGGGGAAGTAGTGCATCGTGACCATGATATGGGCGGGGCCGGTGACCAGGTCCGCGTCGCGATAAAGAATCGCCGCAGTGCCCATGGTCAAATGGAAGCCGGGCTCCATCGGTACGAATTTCACCCCTGTCGGCTTGCCGTCTTCATCGGGGCGGACCTTCCAACCGGCCGGAAAGACGCCCCCGCCGGCGATCTCCACGGCATGTTCGTGCTCGGACGTCGCGGGCTTGGGTGGCTGCTGGGCCGAGAGGGACGCCCCCGTGAAGCTGAGGAGCAGAAGGGAGTGCATCGATCGCATGACCGGTACCTCGTGAGGATTGGTTGCGGAAAGCCGGTGGTCCGGCTAACGTTTTCAGCCGTTGCCTGACCGCTTCAAAGGAGACCTCAACCGATGGAACTGTTCGGCCGTATCTTTGCCGGGATCGGGGCCGGCGCCGTCCTGGGTGCGCTCACCTTCGTATCGCTGCTTATTGGCGTCCTGGTGCACGCCATGATCGCGCTGATGGCCGGGAAACCGATCGACAACTTCCTACGGAAGAAGGGCCAGAAGGTTTTCGAGCCGGGCAGTCTCAAGTAGTATTGCCGGGGTGGGGCCGACCGTTGACCGAGGGGCGCACCAAGGTGCGCCCTTATGTATCTGGGGATTGCTAGGGGTCGGCGTCCTTCTCCGGGGTGGTGGCTTTCTTCAGGGCCGCGTCGAAGTTGATCTTGAGGCTCCCCAGCAGCTCGCGGAGCCCGCGGACTTTCATCTGCAGTCCGCCCCCGCGCCGCGCCATACCGGCCATGTTGCCCGCGGTGTCGGCTACCGAGTTGACACTGAGCTGCGACGCGCTGGATTTCATTTCGTCCAGGAGCCGGATGAGCGCCCGTACGGTGACATCGTCCGCCTGGAGCGCGCACATCTGTTCGATGATCGCGTGGACCCGCTGGAACTTGGGCGGTAGGGTCTGCAGAAAACCCAGTTGGGCCTGCTGCCGGGACGAGAGTTTGATCGCCATCGAGGAAGAGTAGCAGGAGGAACCCTGCGGTGAAACCTCGGCCCCGGTTGTCCGTCAGAAGGAAAGCGCCACCTCCCCACTCACTCGATCCCTATGAAGCTTTCGGACATCTCCATCCGGCGTCCGGTGCTCGCCAGCATGCTGAGTACAGCCTTGGTGCTGTTCGGCGTGATCGGCTACACCCGACTTCCCGTCCGCCAGTACCCGGACGTGGATCCTCCCATCGTCTCTGTCAGTACGGTATTACCAGGGGCCAATCCCCGGGTCGTGGAATCGGCCGTGACCGATATCCTCGAAGAGGAACTCAGCACCGTCCCCGGTCTCCGCACCCTGACCAGCTCGAGCGCCGAGGAATTCAGCAACATCACCCTTGAATTCAACCTGGACCGCAAGGTGGACGACGCGGCCCAGGACGTCCGGGACAAGGTAGCGCGGGCCCGCAGCCGGCTGCCGCGCGACATTCTGGAGCCCACGGTCGCCAAACAGGAGGCCGATGCCCAGCCGTTCTTCTGGCTGGCGCTGTCGGGGCAGAACTATGACCTGCTCCAGCTTTCGGACCTCGGTGATCGGCTGGTGAAGACTCGCCTCCAATCCCTCCCCGGCGTTGGTCGAGCCCAGATCTTCGGCGAGCGCCGCTTCTCGATGCGGGTCTGGCTCTCGGCCTCGGAGCTCTCAGCCCGCGGCATCACGGTCCGGGACGTGACCGATGCGATTCAGTCCCGCAACGTGGAGGTCCCGGCGGGCCGGATCGAATCCGCCCGCCGGGAGTTCTCGGTGCGCTCGTTGGGGGAGCTCAAGACCCCCGATGAGTTCAACGCCATGGTGGTCTCGAGCAAGGACGGGCAGACGGTGCGGCTGCGCGACCTGGGGCGGGTCGAACTCGGCCCCCAGGACGAACGCAGCGTCCTCCGCTTCCAGAGCACCCCGGCCGTCGCCGTGGGTATCATCCGCCAATCCAAGGCCAACCTCATCGATGTTGCCCGGGCCATCCAGGGCGAGCTCCCCGCCATCCAGGCGGCACTCCCGCCCGGAGTACAGCTCACCACCGCGTACGATGGCTCCCAGTTCGTGATCAGGTCGATCCACGATGCCCAGCAGACGCTGCTGATCGCAGGCGTCCTGGTGATCATCATCATTTTCGTGTTTCTGCGGAACCTACGCGCCACCATCATCCCCGGACTCGCGATCCCGGCGTCCATCGTGTCCACCTTCGCGGTGATGTACTTCCTGGGCTTCTCGATCAACAATCTCACGTTGCTCGCCCTCACTCTGGCCATCGGCATCGTGGTGGACGACGCGATCATCGTGCTGGAGAACGCCTACCGGCATCAGGAGGAGCTGGGGGAGGACCCCGAGACCGCCGCCACCAACGGCACCCGCGAGATCGCTTTCGCGGTGGTGGCGACCACCATCTGTCTGGTGGCGGTCTTCACTCCGCTTGCCTTCCTGCAGGGGTCCACCGGGCGGCTGTTCAACGAATTCGGGATCGCGGTGGCGGGTTCGGTCGTCATCTCGGGCTTTGTGGCGCTCACGCTCACGCCCATGCTCTCGGCGAAAATCCTGCGGGTGCCCCACAGCCACGGTCCGCTCTACCGCGCCTTCGAAGGGGGCTTCGAGGGCCTATCACGCGGCTATGGACTTAGCCTCGGCTGGGCCCTCCGTCACCGCTGGGGAGTGGTCGGTCTCGCGGCGGTCACGACGTTGGTAGCGGTGGTGATCTTCAAGTCGCTCAAGACGGAATTCATCCCTCCCGAGGACCAGGGGATGTTCTTCACCGTCACCATCGCCCCCGAGGGCTCCTCCCTGGCCTATACCGACGAATACCAGCGGCAGGTCGAGGCGATTCTCGCCCGGACCAAGGACATCGACCGCTATTTCACGGTGATCGGCTTCCAGGGCCGAGTCAGCGGCGGGTTCACCTTCGTGCACCTGGTCGACCGTCCGGAACGCAAGCGCGGGGTGCAGGAAATCATGGCCGAGGTCCAGCCTCAGTTCTTCGGCATTCCCGGCATCTTCGCCTTCGCCAACAACCCTCCTTCCTTCGGCGGGTTCGGCAGTCCGGTCCAGTTCGTGGTGCAGCATCCGAGTTTCGACGTGCTGGGCGCCTCGATGGATACCTTCGTGAATCGGGCGCGGCAGATCAAGGGACTGATCAACGTGGATACCGACCTCCGGGTGAACAGGCCGGAGCTCACGGTGAGCTTCGACCGGGATCGGGCGGAAGACCTCGGCGTGCCGGTGGGGGACATCGCCGGGACCCTGCAGACCCTCCTGGGCGGTCAGAAGGTGAGCACCTTTACCCGGGACAACAAGCTGTACGACGTCGTGGTGCAACTGAAGAAAGAGGAGCGGGCCACGCCGTCCGATCTCTCCGGGCTGTACGTGCGAGGTCGAGGCAACCAACTGGTGCAGCTCGACGCGGTGGCCACCGTGAAGGAAGGGGTGGGACCTCGCCAGCTCAGCCACTTCAACCGGGTCGCTTCGTTTACCCTGACGGCCAACCTGGCACCCGGGTTCACGCTCGGTGAGGCGCTCGACTCCCTCAACGCCCTGGCGCTCCAGGTGCTCCCGCGCGGCAGCACCACGGCGCTCGCGGGTGAATCGCGGGAACTCAAGGAGAGCGGCACGGCGCTCTACTTCGCCTTCCTCATGGCGCTCGCCGTGGTGTTCATGGTGCTGGCCTCTCAGTTCGAGTCGCTGGTCCATCCCTTCACGGTGCTGCTCGCGGTTCCCTTGGCTGTGACCGGCGCGCTGATCGCTCTCTGGGTGGCCGGCTCTACCCTCAACCTCTACAGCCAGATCGGGATGATCCTGCTGATAGGTCTGGTCACCAAGAACTCGATTCTGCTGGTCGAGTATGCCAATCAACTCAAGGCCAAGGGCCGCTCGTCGGTGGACGCCATGCTCGAGTCCGGCCGCATCCGCCTCCGGCCCATCCTCATGACTTCGGTGGCCACCGTGATGGGGGCGGTCCCCATCGCCCTCGGCGTCGGCGCCGGCTCTCTCAGCCGCCGGCCGCTGGGCTACGCCATCGTGGGCGGGGTGATGTTCTCCACCCTGCTCACCCTCTTTCTGGTGCCGGCCGCATACGTGATTTTCGACAGTCTGCGGCAACGGGCCATCCAGCCTGCCCCCGCCCTCGCCGCCGCGGAGGCGGAGTGATCCTCGCCCTGCTGGCCGCGCTGCAGCTCGCGGCCCCCGATTCGATGCCGGTGGTGACGCTGGAGGAGGCGCTGGGTCGCGCGACCCGGTTCAATCCCAGCTATGTCCAGGCGCTGGGCCTGGTCGAGGAGGCCGAGTGGGGACGGCGAGCCGCCCGCCTGGCGTTCTTCCTCCCCGCCATCTCGGCCGGGGTCGACCTGACCAGGTATTCCACCGCCTTCTTCAACCTCGGTACCGGGGGCTTGCAGACCACCTCCGTGACCGCTCGGCTGCAAGCCAGCTACGACCTCTTCAGCGCGACCAAGATTGCCAACCTCGCGCTGACCCGCGCCCAACTGGAGGGTGCTCAGGCCAACGAATTGCAGGCGCGCCTCGCCGCCGCGCTGCTCACCGAGGCCGACTATTACAACGTGCTCAAAGCTCAGGAGCTTGCCCGAGTGGCGGCGGAGCGCTTGCACCGGGCGCAAGAGCAGCTGCAGGTGGCCCGCGCGCGCGTGCTCTCCGGCGCCGCCGTCGCCAGCGATTCGCTCAAGCTCCTGCTCGAGGTCACCCGGGACAGCGTGGATCAGCTGGGGCGGGATGCCGCGCTGCGGGTCGCCCGATTGGAGCTGGGGCGACGCGTCGGGCTGGCCGGTCCGGCGGATGCGAAGCCGCTCGACCCGGTCCCCGCGCCGCTGCTCACGTTGACCTTGACGGAGGCTGTCCAATCGGCCCTCGAGCAAGGGCCGGAGTACCGCGTGGCACGTGCCAATGAGCAGGCGGCGTCGGCGACCCTTCGCGGCCGACGGGGCGGCTATCTGCCGGTCCTGTCACTCTCGGCCTCGCATCAGCGATTCGACGACCATTTCTTTCCCAGTGCTCGCGGGGTGTCCGCGCTGACGCTGAGTCTGAATCTCCCGATCTGGAATAACGGACTGCGCGAGATCGGTATAACTCAGGCGCGGGTGGATCACGCCGTGGCCCTTGCGGTCCGTGACGATCTCCTGCGGGCGGCCCAACGCGACGTGACCGAAGCGTACGACGCCTACAATACGGCCCGGATCGCCACCGATCTGGACCAGATTGCGCTGGCGGCGGCAGGTGAGAACAACCGGGTCCAGGAGGCGCGGTATCGCTCCGGGGCGACGACAATTCTGGATCTGGTCGACGCACAGTTTGATCTCGCGCAGGCCGAGGCGGATCTGGTCCAATCGAGATACGTCGCCCGCCTTGCCCTGGCGGCGCTGGAGGCGATGCTGGGACGACGACTGTTCCCGGTGCCCTAGTGTCTAAGCGGCTTTGGGAAAGAATGAACGAGCCCCAGATGAACGCAGATTCACCCAGAAACAAGGACTCGTTGTTCGGGCGAATAAGGTCGTTGCGCTTACTAGGACAGGACGGGTGTCGATCTGCGTCGTTCTGCGTTCATCTGCGGCCAGTTGCTACGGAAGAGCTGACCTACTCGAATTCATGACCAGGACTCTCCGGTGAGACGATCAATTTTCGCAGTAATGGTGGTGACCGTGATTGGCGGCTGCGGCAAGGGGCAATCCAAGGGCCCGGCAGCCGGCGCGGGCGGTGGGTTCGCCATGCCCGTGGAGGTCGCGGTTGCCCGGCGCGACACGGTGGTGGACGCCATCTCGGCCACCGGTGCGATCGAGGCGCTGCAGTCGATCGACCTGCTGGGGGAGGTAGAAGCCCGCCTGGTGGAAATCCTGGTCCGCGAGGGGGTGGAGGTCGCCCAAGGGGCACCCCTCTTCAGGCTCGACGATGCCGAACTCACGGTGCAGGTCGCCAAGGCGGAAGCGGATCGGGACCTCGCGGCGCAGGCCCTCAAACGCACCCGGGAGCTGCAAGCCCAGAGCGCGTCCTCCGCTGCGGATCTCGAGAAAGCCGAGGCGACCGCGCGAAGCACCCAGGCCGATCTGGATCTCCTCAAGCTCCGCCTGTCCCGCACGGTGATCCGGGCGCCCTTTGCCGGCCTGGTGGGTCAGCGGTATGTAAGCCTCGGCGACTACATCACCAAGACCACGAAATTGGTTTCCCTCCATACGGTGGATCCCCAGCGGGCTGCTTTCCAGGTGCCGGAGCGTTACGCCCGTCGCCTCAAGCCGGGCCAGCGGGTCACCTTCCGGGTCGCCGCCCTGCCGGGTGAGGAGTTCACCGGCGAGGTGGACTTCGTGGATCCAGTGGTGCAGCTGCCAGGGCGGACGATTCTCGTGAAGGCCCGGGTCCCTAACGGGCGGAGGTTGCTGCAACCCGGCATGTTCATCGAGGCCAGCCTGGCCACCGAGACCAGGTCCAACGCCGTGGTCATCCCTGAGGACGCCGTGCTTCCGCTACAAGGGGCCGACTTTGCCTGGGTGGTCCGAGACTCGAAGGCGACGCGCCGACAGATCGGGCTGGGCGTCCGGACCACGGGATTCGTCGAAGTGACCAGCGGCGTGGATGTGGGCGAACAGGTGGTGGTCGGTGGGCAGGAGCGGTTGTCGGAGGGGGCCGCGGTCAATCCGAAGGTGGTGGAGCGGAAGCCGGTGGTGGCTAGGGAGAACTAGGAAGTTCCGAGTTCTGAGTTCCGGGTTCCGAGATAGGCGCCCGTGATACTCCCGCACTGCACCCGGAACCCGAACCGGAACTCGGAACTCGGAACTCGGAACTCACATCAGTCCCGACTTGGCTGCCCCCCAAAGCTGGACCAACCGGTCGAACCCTTCCTGCAGGATCTCGACCTGCTGCGGACTCGCCGATGCGCTCATGGCGGTCTCCAGTTCGGCGACGATGCGGCCCATCTCCCGTCGGTTGGCCCGCGCACATTCTTCCTTGATCTCGACCAGCTTCGCGGCGAGCTGGGCCCGCACCGCCTCGTCGTTGGGCACCTGCCAGAGGTACGCCGCGGAGTCTCTCCCGCTCTGGCAGAGCTCGCCGAGGCGGTCCATGAGGGGCACCGACCGCCGCCGGCTCTCCCGTCGCATCGGATCTTCCATGCGGACTCCTTGTCATTCCTTAAACGGTTGTCGCGCGCCGGTTGAAGATAGCTTGGCGGTTTTCCTTCTCACATGTCTCACCTTCACCCTTCCGGCACAGCGCCGGTCCACGATGGTTCCGCTTGAGCGAGGGGCCCTCTCGCTGCGACCGCTCCTCAGCCCAAATGGGAGTGTATCGCCGCGAGGAGCTGCTGGATGTGATACGCCGCACCCTGGGGGAGATTCGAGGTGGTCTCCGGTGGCGATAGTGTCCAGGGCCTTCGATTTCTCTTCCGCTTGCAGGCGAATGGCTCGTGACCATCCACGCCGAACCAGTAAGCAGTGAGCCGTGACCGGGCCTCTTCCCGCCCCACCGATCCTGCGGTCCCCGCTCCCCACTCCCCGCTCACCGGTATATTCCCGTCCATGCGATCTCTATTCCCGCTCGCCGCCCTGCTGTGCGCCCTCCCGCTCGCGGCGCAGACCACCACACCCGAGCGCACCGACTTCCGGGAGACGTCGTCGCACGCCGATGTTCTGGCCTTTCTGGACTCCCTGCAGCGCGCCGGCACCGGCCTCCGCGTGGGTACCCTCGGTTGGAGCCCCGAAGGGAAGCGAATCCCGTATGTAATCGCCGCCCGCCCGATGGTGGACGGCCCGGGAGACGCCCAGCGCTCCGGCAAGCCGATCATCTACCTGCAGGGCAACATTCACTCAGGAGAGGTCGAGGGGAAGGAAGCGGTGCAAATGCTGCTCCGGGAGCTGACCCGCGGATCCCTCCGGGCGCTGCTCGACAGCGTGGTGCTGATCGCGGTCCCGATTTACAACGGAGACGGCAATGACAAGTTCGGCCCCGGGGAGCGGAACCGGACCGGCCAGAACGGCCCCGCCATCGTGGGGCTCAGCACCAACGGGCAAGGCCTCAATCTCAACCGCGATTACGTCAAGCTGGAGGCGCCGGAGACCCGGGGATCACTCGCGCTGATCGACGCCTGGCAGCCCGACTTCTTCATCGACCTCCACACCACGGACGGGAGCTACCATGGTTACGTCCTCACCTACGCCACCGGGCTCAACCCCAACGGCGGGCCCGCGAACGATTACGTGCGTGACCACTTCCTCCCCACCATTCGCGAGCGGATGCGCCGCCGTCACCAGCAGGAGACCTTCTGGTACGGCAACTTCCGCAACCAGGATCCCGATTCCCTGGTACAGGGTTGGGAGACCTACGACCCGCGCCCCCGCTTCGGCACCAATTCGATGGGGATGCGGGGCCGTCTCGCCATTCTCAGCGAAGGCTACAGCAACGCCACGTTCCATGAACGGATCGACGCCACCTACAATTTCGTCCGCGAAATCCTGGGCCTTGCCGCCGAAGAGCGGGCGCGGATCAAGGCGGTGGTGGCGGCTTCCGCTCAGTTCGCGCCCGATTCGGTGACGCTCCGCTCGGTCCTGGGTCCCCCGACCATCCAGGAGGTCATTGCCGAAGTCACCCTGCCGGACAGCGACGGCTCCGGTGGATTTGCCCGACGGAAGCGGTCCGGGGTCTTTCGGAGGATCCGGATGCCGGTGTTCGACCGGTTCGTCTCCGCACGCCGAGCGCCGTTACCTGCCGGCTACCTGCTCCCGCCCCAGCATACCGAAATCATCGCGCTCCTTCGGAAACAAGGGATTGTGGTACAGCGGCTGGAACGGCCTTGGCGGGGAGGGGTCGAACTATTCCGGATCGACAGCCTGGCCGTGGCCTCGGCGGTGTTCGAGGGCCACCGCGCGGTGTCACTCGAAGGGGCCTGGGCCGATCGTGATACCAGCGTGACTGCCGGCTGGTACTATGTTCCCACTGCTCAGCGCCAGGGAGTCTTCTCGGCCTATCTGCTGGAGCCCGAGACCGAGGATGGGTTCGTCACCTGGAATTTTCTGGACCGGGATGTCCGGCGGGGAGGGGAGTACCCCTTCCTGAAGGTGAGGGCGCCGCTCAATGTGGAGATGGAGCTGGTACCGTAGTTGTCGGTTCCGAGTTCCGAGTTCTCGTTGCTCTCGTCTCTCTACCCCAATCTCTGACTACCATGCTCAAACCAGGCGCCATAGCCCCCGCCTTCTCCCTCCTCGCGGCCGGCGGCGGTCGAGTTTCGCTCGACGATCTGAAGGGGAAGCAGATCGTGCTCTACTTCTATCCCAAGGACGACACCAGCGGCTGCACCACCGAAGCCTGTGAGTTCCGGGACAGCTGGAAGTCGGTCCAGAAGGCCGGCGCGATCGTCCTCGGGATGTCGCCTGACGGGGTCGCTACGCACGACAAATTCAGGAAGAAGTACAACCTCCCCTTTCCCCTCCTCGCGGACGAGGACCATGCCGTCGCACAGGCCTACGGCGTCTGGGGTGAGAAGTCCATGTATGGCCGGAAGTACCAGGGCATCCTGCGCACCACATTCATCATCGATGAAGCGGGACGGATCGCGCGGGTATTCGAGAAGGTGAAGCCCAAGGGACACGCCGGCGAAGTCCTTGCGGCGCTGGCGAAATGACGGAGTGGCCGAGTGGCCGAGTGGCCGAGTGGCCGAATGACTGAACGCAGATGACCGAATGGTCAGGTCAAACGGTCTAGTCGTCAATCGGCCAATCCGGCATTCGGCCACTCGGCCATTCGCCCCACGGCCATTCCGCCCATCCCCCACTTCCCACTATCTTCCTTCCCCGGTCGAATCACCCTTCTTGGAGGGTCGTATCAGGTACCTCGTGCCAGGAATCGTCCTTGCTCTCTCCGGCTGCGCCGCTTCCGGTGCCCGCTCTGGTGCGTCCCAAACCTTGGTCCCGCCAGAGCCGGGTGAGCGTCATCTCCGTAACATCCGCCAGCTGACGTTCAGTGGCAACAACGCCGAATCGTATTTCTCCCGCTCCGGCAAGCAGTTGATCTTTCAGCGGCAGGAAAAGGTGGACTCCGCCTGCGATCAAGAGTACATCATGAACATCGACGGCTCGGACCTGCACCGGATCTCCAACGGGCTGGGGCGGACCACCTGCGGCTACTTCTACGACAACGACCGCCGGGTTCTCTACAGCTCCACCTTCAAGCACTCGCCGGCCTGCCCTGCGGTACCCGACCGGTCGCAAGGCTATGTCTGGCCGGTGGGTCACCTCGAGATCTATACCTCGAAGCCGGACGGCTCCGACTTGCGCCAGCTCACCGACAATGGCGCATACAATGCCGAGTCGACGGTCTCGCCTGATGGCAAGCGGATCATCTTCACCAGCACCCGCGACGCCGACATCGAGTTGTATACCATGAACGTGGACGGCAGTGACGTCCGCCGGATCACCAACCGGGTCGGCTACGACGGTGGCGCTTTTTTTTCGCCGGACGGGAGCAAGATCGTCTGGCGGGCGGCGTATCCCCAGACCGCCGCCGACACGGCCGACTACTTCAACCTGCTGGCCCAGCGGTTGGTGCGTCCCGCCAAGGTCGAGCTTTGGGTGGCCAACGCCGATGGCTCGGATGCCCGGCAGATCACCCATCTGGGCGGCGCCAACTTCGCACCTTATTTCCATCCGGATGGCAAGCGGATCATCTTCTCGTCCAACTATCAAAATCCTCGAAGCGGCAAATTCGACCTCTACCTCGTGAATATCGACGGCAGCGGCCTCGAAGCGGTCACCACCCACCCGGATTTTGACAGTTTTCCCATGTTTAGCCCCGACGGGAAGAGGCTGGTCTGGGCTTCCAACCGGCATGGCAAAGAAGCGGGTGAAACCGATCTGTTCATCGCAGACTGGGTGGAATGAGTGTGCGACCACCAGTGACCTGCCGCCAGCAGCCGGCCGTGGGTACCACCCGCTGGTTCCTGGAGTGGGCCAGGAGTATTCTCGTGGCACTGGTCGCCTGGCTTTTTCTCCGCGCCTTCGTCGTCGCGGCGTTTCGGATTCCGTCCGAGAGCATGGAGAAGACCCTGCTGGTCGGCGACTGGCTCTGGGTCACCCAAGCGCTCTATGGCGCCGAGGTCCCGCTCATCCACCAGCGGCTTCCGGCCGTCCGGCAACCGCGCCGCGGCGACATCGTCATTTTCGACTCGATCGAGGAAGCCGGGCTGGAGGTGGTCAAGCGGCTAATCGGTGTTCCCGGCGACACGCTGGCCATGAAGGCGGGCCGGCTCTACCGCGATGGGGTGCCTCAGGAAGAGCCCTATGCGGTGAATGGCGACCCCTTCAAGTCGGAAGCCCCGGAGTTCCGCGAGAAGATGCGCGCCTGGCAGTCCCGGCAACTGGCGGTCGGCAACCCCGCGCAGTACCATCCCGACCTCCATGATTGGGGGCCGATCGTGGTGCCGCCCGATTCCCTCTTCGTGATGGGCGACAACCGCGACAGCTCCTACGATGGCCGGTACTGGGGCTTTCTTCCGCGGCGAAACGTCCGCGGCAGTCCCCTGATCATTTACTTCAGCTACAACGCCAGAAGTTGGCGTCCCCTGCCGTTCCTGACCGCGATCCGTTGGGATCGCTTCTTCACCCGGCCCCGCTGATGGCAACCTCGCCCCCTTCGCCGTCCCGGGCCGACCCCATGAGCCAGCCCCCTCTCGATCTCGGTAAGGATTCCCGGCCGGCGGCCGGCTGGCTCTGGGAGTGGACCAAGTCCATTCTCATTGCGCTGGTCGTCTGGCTGTTCCTGCGGACCTTTCTGGTCGAGGCCTTCCGGATTCCCTCCGGCAGCATGGAGAACACCCTGCTGATCGGGGATTTTCTCTTTGTGAACAAGGCCGTATATGGCGCTGAAGTCCCCCTCATCCACAAACACCTGCCGGCTTATCGCGAACCGACGCGCGGCGATGTCCTCGTGTTCGATTCGGTGGAAGAGGAAGGCCTCAAGGTCGTCAAGCGGCTCATCGGCGTGCCCGGAGACACCCTGTCCATGGAGCACGGTGCGCTGTTCCGCAACGGTCGGGCGGTTGAGGAACCCTGGGTAGTTCACACCGATCCCACCAAATCCGAGGACCCGGTCTACCGGTCCAAAATGCGCCAGTGGCAATCGCGGCACTTGGTCGGCCGGGATCCCGCCAGCTACGATCCCGACCTCCAGGACTGGGGGCCGATCGTGGTACCCGCGGATTCGTTCTTCATGATGGGGGATAACCGCGACAACTCCTACGACGGTCGGTACTGGGGCTTCTTGCCCCGAGCGAATGTCCGTGGCACACCGCTCATCGTGTATTTCAGTTTTGAGGCCCAGAGCTGGCGCCCCATGCCGTACTTCACGGCGATTCGCTGGGGCCGGATCTTCACTCGGCCCAAATGAGGTAGGGGCGCAGCAACGCTCCGCCCGCCGCGTCCCGATCGTCCTCGCGGACGCGGCAATTCCGCCCTACGGTTTCTCGGTAAAGCCACTCGCGATCCCCGCCACGACCGCCGCCCCCGCCGAAACCAGGAATGCCGCCCGGGCGCTCGCCTGCTGGCTGATGGTGCCGGCCATCACTGGACCCAGGATCCTCGCCACCGCCCCGACGCTCACCAATGTTCCCAGCGCCCGCCCCTGCTCCCCCGCCGGGGCCACCCGGGAGACGTAAGCCGTCGCACTGGGTCCCACCAGGCCGGGGCCGAAGGCGAGGCAGAGAATCGAGCCGAGGAACGCGGGCAATCGCAACGGCGCCTGTATGAACGGCTCGAACGACAGCGGCAGCGCCGCCAGGCCGGCGGCGAGGAGCCCGCACCCCACACCCATGAGACGGGTCTCGCCAAAGCGCGGGGCGATCCGTCCGACGAGCCCGCCCTGGACCACGGCCGTGACCAGGCCGATGAGCACAAACAAGTAAGCGATGTGGTCGCGATCGTAGTGCAGGCTCCGCTCCACGTAGAGCGGGAACACCACGTACATCACGGTAAACGCGATCGTGGAGAATGCCACGACCGCGAACGGCCCGGCCAGACGGCGCCAGTGGGGCGTTACGGAAGGTGTGGCAATCGGCTGGTGGACTCGGGTTTCCGGGAGCCGGAACCACGCCAACACGAGGTTGCTCGCGGTCAGGCCGGCGGCCACCAGCCCCGGGGCGCTCTCCCCCCAGCGGCTGCTGATACCGCCAAGGGCAGGGCCCACCACGAACCCCAGGCCGAACGCGGCGCCGATGAGACCCATCGCTCGGGAGCGGCGCTCGGGTGGTGTAATGTCGGCCAGGTAAGCCTGTGCCACCGTCACCGTGGCCCCCATCCCTCCCGCGACGATCCGGGAGGCCAGCAGGGTCCAGAAGCCCGTGGCGAACGCGAACAGTAGATAAGAGAGCGCGCTACCGGCGAGTCCTGTGAGCAGTACCGGTCGCCGCCCGATCCGGTCGCTCAACCGGCCCCACCACGGCGCCAGCAGGAACTGCATGAGCGAGAAGCTGGCGACGAGATACCCAATGGATCGGTCGCTCACCGCGTGCCGCGCGGCGTAGCCCGGGATCAGCGGAAGGACGATCCCGAATCCAATCAGATCAATGAACACCGCGGTGAAAATGATGACGGTGGCCGTCCGTGAGCCACCTTCATCGTTGGGCGGGGACATAGCGGATTGGGGGATTGGGGATTCGGGGGTTGCGGGACTAAGCAGCTAGGTGGTGAGAGATCGACACCCTCATTCTCTGGCTCCCCTGGGTGCCTCAGGCGAGGCAGGTCCGCTCCCCCGGGCCAGATACACCGCGCTCCGTCCGCAACTACTGCAGCGGAGAGTGATGCGGCCCCCGACCTCGGCCCCGCGCCTGGGAGTTCGCTCGACGGTGGCGGAGGAGCAGGAAGGGCAGAGCAGCGGCTCGTGATCGCGGTCTGCCGCGATCAGGGCGAGGGCTTCGGCGGCCCGATATTCCTTGATCCCACGACGTCCCACGGGGATCCCTTCCGGTGGGCGGACCCGGATTACCTTTACCTTCCCACCTGGATCAAATTTACGGACAGCCGGGGGAGCGCGCAAAGGTGTCATCCCTCGCTCCCGCCGATCCTCCGAGGACGGACATGAGATTCGGACGCTACTTCCCCATTCTGACATTGCTGGGTCTGGTATTCCGAGGTGAGACCGCCCACTTCCAGACCCTGCAGGACGTTATGCTTGAGGGGGATGCCGCCACCGGCCGCTTCCGGTTCACCCCCGCGCGGGTTTCCGCACTACCTGGCGACGTGCTCCGGTTCACTGTCCGAAGTGGAGCCCCGCACCTGATCGGCTTCGACAGTACCGGGCTCTCTGCGGCCCGACGGCGCGCGATCAACGGGGCCCTGAGCGACCGCAGCAGCGACCTTCGCGGTCCCCTGCTGGCCGACCCCGGTACCACCTGGCGGATGACTGTGCCGGTTCTGCCCGCGGGCGAATACCGGTTTTTCTGCCTGCCCCACTTCTCCCGGCGGATGTTCGGGGTTCTAGTGGTCGGGTCCCCGGGGAGGGCCGGTCCATAGGTCCCCCGATGACCCCCTGGCCACCTTCGGTCTCGCTTCGGACGCAGCCGGTGTGAAGCTCCTGCCGCCGGTTTGCGGGCTGGCCCCGCGACCTGTACCTTGGGAGAGAACCCTTGGAACACCTTCCTGCCCCCCTTGGCCGAGCAGGGATCTATGAACATGAAACGTTGCTTGCCCCTCGCCAGCGTGCTGGCTTCAGCGTGGCTGGGTGCCTGCGCCGGAGGTGCCCAGCCGTCGGGGGCGACCCCGGCCGATATTCCCGTCCTCGAGGCCGAGCGAGGTCGGCATCCCACCGATGCCGCTCTCCTTCAACGGCTCGGCGTCGCCTACTATGACGCGAAGGACTATGCCCATGCCCGGGACGTCTTCGCCTCCGTTCTCGTCCTCGACAAGGTCAACTATCCGGCCACGCTTTACCTGGGGTTCAGCCTCGAAGAGCTGGGGATGCTGGACTCCGCCCGTTCCCGGTACAATGAGGCGGCGAGACTAGCGAACTCCGACAAGCAGAAAGACGAGATCCAGGGCCGGCTGGCGCTCCTGACTCGCAAGCAGCTTCAGCAGGCAGCGCGGGAGGCCATAGCCCAGGAGGCCACCCTCTCGCAGCAGCCGCCGACGGAGAATACCATCGCGGTCTTCCCGTTCCGATACGTCGGGACCAACGAGGATCTCCGCCCCCTCGAGCGGGGATTGACCCACCTCGTGATCACTGATCTGAGCCGGGTCGGAAAGCTCAAGCTGCTTGAGCGGGAGCGGGTTCAGGCCTTGGTCGACGAGCTGCAACTGGCCGATGCCGGCCGGGTGGATCCTTCAACTGGGGCTCGCTCGGGACGGCTCCTTCGTGCCTCCCAGGTAGTGCAGGGGTCGGTTCAGGATCTTCCCGCCGATCAGAGACTCCGGCTGGATGTCGACGCCGTCAACGCCACCACGGCCGATATTGTCGCCGCCGGCAGCGCGGCCAACAAGCTCCAACAGCTCTTCGATATCGAAAAGCAAGCGGTCTTCCAGTTGTTGCAGCGGATGGGAATTGCGCTGACGCCCGCGGAGCAGCGTGCCATAAGCGAGCGTCCGACTGCCGACCTCCAGGCCTTCCTCTCCTTCAGCCGAGGTCTCGAAGCAGAAGATCACGGCGACTTCGCGGCGGCCGAGGCGGACTTCAATGCCGCCGTCACGCGCGACCCCAATTTCCGAGCGGCGCGAGATCGGCAGGCCCAGAGTGCACGGCTCTCGAATGCCCTGACCGAGAGTCCCCTTCAGCTCGCGGGGCCAATCGTACCGATCTCCACTCCCGGCGCGACGCCCGGACCCCGGACCGTCACCTTGCGGAACGCGATCAGCGTGACGGTACCCAGCACCAGCGGCCAACTTACCACCCGGATCGGCACCACGCCGCCGGTCGTGCGGCCGCCGTTGCCGGAAGCTTTGGGCCAGGACAATCCCGGGATTCCCCCACTTGTCGGGAACATCATCATCATCATCACGCGGCCTTGAGGTGTCCGATGCGCACCCTTTGTCTCTCGCTCTTCAGCCTCACAATGGGCGCCGCGGCCCCCGTGACCGCGCAGGATCCGCTCTATTCATCTCGCTCGGTGATGGGCGGATTCCAGATCCAGAACTACTCGTTCCGCCAGGGCTATCGCCCGGACAACGTGAGCCACATTCGCCAGTACTCCGTCCCACTCGGCTTCGTGATTCCTT
Source organism: Gemmatimonadota bacterium (assembly GCA_041485505.1). GTDB lineage: Bacteria > Gemmatimonadota > Gemmatimonadetes > Gemmatimonadales > GWC2-71-9 > JBDUEA01. The sequence goes on from JBGPJS010000012.1 coordinate 16,507, forward strand.
TCGGCAAGCGGTTGAGCCTCGACGTCGGTGCCCAGTACGCCCACACGGAGAGCAAGACGTTCGCGGACACGACTAGCAGCTTCAACGGTCTGACCGATACTCAGGTCCGGGGCTCATACACCTTCGGCAACGACGCGGTGGTCACCACCCTGATGCTGAATCTTCCTACTGGGGTATCACAGGACAGCGCCAGTCGCCAGGCTATCGCGAGTTCTGCCGCCTCGAATTTCCTCTCCTTCCCGGTGAACACCTACGGAACCGGCTTTTACGCAACCGGGGGGGTCGCCGTCGCCCAACAGCTCGGATCCTGGAACGTGGGTCTGGCCGGAAGCCTCCGCCTGAGCACGAAGTACCAGCCGTTCAACGATCCCGGAAATGCTTTCAAATACCGGGCGGGCTCGGAGGTCCGGTTCCGGCTAGGTGTCGACCGGCTGTTGGGATCCTCCCGCTTCAATGCAGGATTCACCTTCAGCACCTTCGGCAACGATCAGTTCTCAGCTCTGCCCGCCCCGACGACCAACGGAAGCTATTCACCGGGCAGTCGATTCATCAGTGAAATCGGCATCACCGCCCCGGTCGGCACCAGTTCGGTGAGCGCTTATATGTGGGACTACTATCGTGCCTCCTCCGACACCTCCGTATCCAATCGGGAAAACGTGTTTGCCATCGGCGCCCTGGGCAGCATCCCGCTCGGGAAGGGAGTCAGCCTTGAACCGCTGGCAGAGACCCGGATCTGGTCGCCCAAGGATGGCGGTGGTTACCTGATAGGGGGTGGGGCGGCCCTGCGCCTTGGCCTGACGCCCCATTTCAGCTTTGTGCCCGGGGGTCGCTACGACCGGGGTGCGCTAAAGAACAGTGGGAAGGCTTATTTGGTCACCGGGTGGGGCGTGACTAGTCTGCTGCGCTACGAATTCTGAGTCTAAAGGAGTCCTCGCGGAGGAGCCCAACAAGTGAAGATCTACAATTGTCGGTATTTGTTCCGGATCTGACTTCCTGCGGTAAACCCCAAGGCATTGCGCTGTAACAGCTTAGTTGCTTGACCCCCCTAACCATCATCGGACGCCACCAGCCCCCGAATCCTTGACTGACCCCGGGGGCTGGTGGTACGTTGCCGCCCGCATACCCCTGACACGCGCGGTCGCCGGCCTCTTCGGTGAACCGTGGATTCCTGGAGGAGGAAAGAGTGGTCTCGGAACTCGGCGGCTCCCAGATTTCCACGCTGCTCGAGACACTTCCTGGCATCGCGAACGTACTCCGGAGTCCGGTGGCCGATGCCCTACTGAGCGTGATTCGCGCTGGCGCGCGGATTGGCGACTTCGAACCGGCCGACGCCGAGGAACTGATCAAGTACGCGGTCCGCCGGGGGCTTGTGGGGGGAGAGGAGGGCGACCGGGTGCTGGCCGATGTCCGGGAGGCCCAAAAGAAGAAGCTCGACAAGGCCGCCGACCGGGGCCGCGCCGCGAAGGCAAGAGCCAAGGCCAAGCAGGTCAAGAAGCCGGTGAAGAAGAGGCGGTAGCCTGTCTTTCCCGTCTTTCCCGTTTTTCCCGTCTTTCCCGCCCCCTTCACCCTACGTCTGAAATTCCGTCACCAGCTTCGAGAGCCGGCTGGCACTCTCCAGCAGTTCCGTCGCCGAGGCAGCCATGTCCTCGGTCGAGGCACTTTGCTCTTCGGCCGCGGCCGCCACTTCCTGGCTGGAGGAGGCGTGATCGGACGCGGCTTGGGCAACATTCGCGGTGCGGCTGGCCAGCTGATCCACGATGGAACGGTTCTGTTCGGCCTCCTTAGCCACCAGGGCCACGGCACCCTGAACCTCCTGCACCGCCCGACCAATCTCCTCGAGTCCAGAGGCAGCGGCCAGCGCAACGTGTTCGATTCCTCCCACCTTCTGGGTGCCGATTTCCATGGTGGCGGAGACCTCGCGCACCTGGGTTCGGATGAAGTCCACGGTCGTGGCCACATCTTCCGCCGCGCGTGCGCTGGAATCGGCCAAGTGGCGGACCTCCTCGGCCACCACGGCAAAGCCCCGGCCGTGTTCACCGGCCCGCGCGGCCTCGATGGCGGCATTGAGCGCGAGCAGATTGGTCTGCGAGGAGATCTGCTTGATAAGGTCAATGAATTCGGTAATGGATTCGGATTTCTTGGCGAGCTCCTGCACCTGGTGGGCGGAGGTGCGTACCACCTCGCGCACATCGAGCAGAGTACTCCGGGCGGTCTCCACGTCGGCCCGGTGACGGGCGGCGACCGTCCGGATCTCCTCGCCGAGGCGCACCACCCGGGATGCGGCCTCGGTGTTGGTGCCTGCCGTCTCCCGGAGCCTGGCGAGAAGGGTATCGGCTTCCTGCATGCCACGGACCTGGTGATCGGCGCTGCTGGAGATCTTCACCATGGCGGATGAGATCTCGCCGCTGCTGGCGGCGAGTTCCTCGCTCATGGCGGAGAAATCACCGGCGCTGGAGCTCATCTGCTGCGACTCCCGAACCACGGCGCCGACTACCGTCCGGAGCTGGTTGGCCATGTCGTCCATGGCTTTGGCCAGCCGGGCGAGCTCGGTGGGCATTCGGCCCAGTTGCACCGGTCGGAGGTCTCCCGAGCCGAATCGGTCGGCGGCGGCGATCAGACGACCGAGATTCCGGTCTACCGAGCGGACGGTATAGGAGGCGGCGCCAATCCCCAGAATCAGTGCGAAGAGGAAGAGTGCGGTGACGAGGGTCTGGAATCTTCCCGCCTTGGCCTGCAGCCCGCTGGCCCGCTCCCGGGAATGGTCACCCTGGGCAAGCGTCAGGCTTCGGACATCCGCGATCAAAGTGTCGGTTGCCGCCTTGGCGCGGGCTGCCACCGCCCGGGCCTCCTCCCCCCGGCCGACGTCGGCCAGGGCATGGGCGGTGGCATAGGCCAC